>NZ_JBWKWY010000004.1:0-288729 GCF_059422465.1 Pseudomonas sp. GW821-FHT01D09 | reverse complement strand
TCAGACTGAATGCCATGCTGCGTGACGGCACCGAATGGAGGTGACGAATGGCATGTTGAAGACAGTTGCTCCCACATGTTTTACTGTGTTGTGTCAGGGGTTTATTTGTCGGCCTTGAGCACTGCGTAATCACGCAACTTATTGGCGATGGTGGTATGGGACACCCCCAGGCGCTTACCCAACAACCGACTGCTGGGGTGTTCGGCATACAAACTCTCCAGCACCGCCTTTTCAAACCGCCCGACAATCTCTTCCAGGCCACCCTCCAGGGAGAAATCGCCAAGCGGTTGGCGCACGCCGTAATCCGGCAGCCGGATATGCTCGGCCTTGACCAGGCCACCGTCACACAGGGAGACCGCCTGGAACAGCACGTTTTCCAACTGGCGCACATTACCCGGCCAATGATAGTGGCTGAGCCGCTCCATGGCCGCCGGCGCCAGCTTGGGCAGCGGGCAGCCAATCAGGCGGCTGGCCTGGTCGATAAAATGCTCGACCAGCGGCGGCAACCCGTCGAGGCATTCGCGCAGCGGCGGGATATGCAGCGACAGCACATTGAGCCGGTGGTAGAGATCCTGGCGAAACTCCCCGCGGGCACACAGCTCCGACAAATCCACCTGGGTCGCACAGATCACCCGCACATCCAGGTAGACCTCTTCATCACTGCCTACACGCCGGAAGCAACCGTCCTGCAGAAAGCGCAGCAACTTCACCTGCAACCGCGCGCTCATTTCGCCCACGCCATCGAGAAACAGCGTACCGCCCGCCGTCAGTTCCAACAGCCCCAACTTGCCCTCCGCCCGCGCCCCTTCAAAGGCGCCAGGGCCATAGCCAAACAGCTCGGTCTCGGCCATCGACTCCGGCAGGCCGGCGCAATTGAGCGCCATCAACGGCGACTGCCCACGCGGGCTGGCCAGGTGACAGGCACGCGCCAGCAACTCCTTGCCGGTGCCGGTTTCGCCTTCTATTAGTAGGGGCGCGTCGAGGGGCGCCATGCGTCGGGCCTCACGCACCACGGCGGCCATGACTTTGGAGCTTTGGAAAATACTGTCGAAGCCGCGCAGCTCCTGCTTGCGCACATTGTAGATACGCTCGCCGACGCGGTCGGCGCGGTGCAAGGTCAGCACGGCGCCGGCCATGGCTTCGCTGTCGTCATGTTCAGAGGACTGCAGCGGCGCGATGTCGGCAAGGAACACATCACCCTTGACCTTGACCCGCAGGCCATTGATCCGCGACTTGCTGGCACGCACCAGTTCCGGCAGGTCGAAGTCCTCGGCGTAGCGCGACAAGGGAATGCCCGGCACCTCGTCCACGCGCACCCCGAGCAACTGCGCGGCCGCGCGGTTGGCCGCGACAATCGAGCCGCCCATGTCGATGGACAGCACCGGAAATTCCAACGCCCCCAGCAAGGCGTTGAGTTCCATATGCCGACGCTCGCTGGGCATCAGCCCTACCCGCTTGACGCCAAACACCCCGGCAATCGCCTCGAACTGCGGGCGCAGGGCCTGGAACTGCATGTTCACCAGGTTCGGGCAGTACAGGTAGATGGCATTGCCATGTTCGCCGCCGACCTCGCCCTTGGCCACGTTGACCCCGTACTCCACCAACAGGTTGAGGATGTCCCGCAGGATGCCGATGCGGTTCTGGCAATGCACTTTGATACGCATGTAAAGGCCCGGTTTGTTGTAGGAGGGCTGATCGGGTTGCGTCTTTTTGTCGCCGGACGCAGATAGTCGTCAAGATTATGTGACAGCTAGCGGCCTTTTCAAACCAGTAAAGCGCAATGCAGGGTGCACCACAGCGAAACCGTAACGAATATTTTACGATAGCTATCGAATTTTCCTACAGCCTTCCCCTAGAGGCGGGTGGAATCCACGGCCAGGCGGAGTATCAATAAGCCCATAGCAGGACATAACAAGAACGAATGCCTAGCAGGAGAGCCGTATGAAGCAGACGCACTACGTGGCCCGCGAGCCCGATGCGCAAGGTTTTATCCACTACCCGCCCGAAGAACACGCGGTGTGGAACACCCTGATCACCCGTCAACTGAAAGTGATCGAGGGTCGCGCCTGCCAGGAATACCTGGACGGCATCGACAAGCTCGGCCTGCCCCATGACCGTATTCCGCAACTGGCGGAAATCAACGAAGTGTTGGCCCAAACCACCGGCTGGCAAGTGGCGCGGGTGCCGGCACTGATCCCCTTCCAGACCTTCTTTGAATTGCTCGCCAACAAGCAATTTCCGGTGGCGACCTTTATTCGTACCCGCGAAGAGCTGGATTACCTGCAAGAACCGGATATTTTCCACGAGATTTTCGGCCACTGCCCACTGCTGACCAACCCCTGGTTCGCCGAATTCACCCACACCTATGGCAAGCTCGGCCTGGCGGCCACCAAAGAGCAGCGCGTGTACCTGGCGCGCCTGTACTGGATGACCATCGAGTTCGGCCTGGTGGACACGCCCGAAGGCCGGCGCATCTACGGTGGCGGCATTCTGTCGTCGCCCAAGGAGACGGTGTACTGCCTCTCGGATGAGCCCAAGCACCAAGCCTTCGACCCGCTGGAAGCCATGCGCACCCCGTATCGCATCGACATCCTGCAGCCGCTGTATTTCGCCCTGCCCAACCTCAAGCGCCTGTTTGAAGTGGCGCAGGAAGACATCATGGGCATGGTCGAGCGCGGCATGCAGTTGGGGCTGCACGCACCGCTGTTCCCCCCCAAGCCCAAGGCGGCTTGAACTGATGCTTTAAAGGCCAGGTGAGTCTGTTCCCTGGCCGCGTGTTGCTTTAGGGTGACGCGACTGGCAACCGAATTCCACATACTCGATTTCAGGAACACCGTTATGACCCCTTTGAACCAAACCCATTGCGAAGCCTGCCGCGCCGACGCCCCGCAAGTCAGCGACGAAGAACTGCCGGTGCTGATCAAGCAGATCCCCGACTGGAACATCGAAGTGCGCGACGGCGTGATGCAGCTGGAAAAAGTCTTCCTGTTCAAGAACTTCAAATTCGCCCTGGCCTTTACCAATGCCATGGGCGAAATCTCCGAAGCTGAAGGCCATCACCCTGGCCTGCTGACCGAATGGGGCAAAGTCACCGTGACCTGGTGGAGCCACTCGATCAAGGGCCTGCACCGCAACGACTTCATCATGGCCGCGCGCACCGATGCAGTGGCCAAGGATGCCGAGGGCCGCAAGTGATGCATTTTGCCGCGATTGGCCGGGTGCCCGGGGATCCGATCCTCGGGTTGATGGAGTCCTATGCCAAGGATGCCAACCCGCAAAAATTCGACCTGGGCGTGGGCGTGTATAAGGATGCCCAGGGCCTGACCCCGATTCTGCAAGCAGTCAAGCGCGCCGAGCAGCGCCTGGTCGAGCAGCAAACCACCAAGACCTACATTGGCGGGCATGGCGACCCGGCTTTCGGCCGCCTGGTCACTGAGCTGGTGCTGGGCGCCGGGTCTGCACTGCTCAAGGCACAACGCGCCGGCGCCACGCAAACCCCAGGTGGCACCGGCGCTCTGCGCCTGAGCGCCGACTTTATCGCCCACAGCCTGCCAGGCCGTGGCGTGTGGTTGAGCAACCCGACGTGGCCGATCCACGAAACCATCTTCGCCAAGGCCGGGCTCAAGGTCAGCCACTACCCGTATGTGGGCAGTGACAACCGCCTGGACGTGCCGGCCATGCTCGCCACCCTGGCTACCGTGCCCGAGGGCGACGTGGTGCTGCTGCACGCCTGCTGCCACAACCCCACCGGTTTCGACCTGTCCCAGGACGACTGGCGCCAGGTGCTGCAAATCGTGCGCGAGCGCCAACTGCTGCCACTGATCGACTTCGCCTACCAGGGTTTTGGCGATGGCCTGGAGCAGGACGCTTGGGCCGTGCGCCTGTTTGCCGATGAGCTGCCTGAGGTGCTGGTCACCAGTTCCTGCTCGAAGAATTTTGGCTTGTACAGCGACCGCGTCGGCGCGCTGATCGTGTGCGCCAACGATGCCGAGAAGCTGTTGGATGTGCGCAGCCAGCTGGCATTTATTGCGCGCAACCTGTGGTCGACACCACCGGATCATGGCGCGGCGGTGGTCGCGACCATCCTCGGCGACACTGAGCTCAAACAGCTGTGGAGCAGCGAAGTCGAAGGCATGCGCTCGCGCATCGCGCAATTGCGTTCGGGCCTGGTCGAAGCGCTGGTGCCCCATGGATTGGCCGAGCGTTTTGCCCATGTCGGCGTGCAGCGCGGGATGTTTTCCTATACCGGCCTGAGCGCCGAACAGGTGAAGCAACTGCGGGAAAAACACAGCGTGTATATGGTCAGTTCCGGGCGGGCCAACGTGGCGGGGATTGATGAAACGCGGCTGGGGTTGCTGGCCGAGGCTATTGCAGACGTGTGCCGCAACTGACGAAACCGAATCAAATGTGGGAGCGGGCTTGCTCGCTCCCACATTTTTGACCGAGGCGATCTTCAGCCAGCAACCATCTCGGCCTTGACCTGCGCCTCCCTGGCCTGGGCATCCGCCAACCGATACAGCTCGATATGCCCATCCCAGTGCTCGATCAATGCCGTGCACGACTCCACCCAATCCCCGCAATTGAGGTAGTCCACCTCGCCCACCTTGCGAATCTCCGCATGGTGAATATGCCCACACACCACGCCGTGCAACTCGCGCTTGGTCACTTCATGGGCAATGGCTTCCTCGAAATCGCTGATAAAGCTCACCGCCGTCTTCACCTTATGCTTGAGGTACGCCGACAATGACCAGTAGCCGTAGCCATAGCGCGCCCGCCAGTGGTTCAGCCAGCGGTTGAGGGTCAGAGTGAATTCGTAGGCCCAATCGCCAAGAAACGCCAGCCAGCGGTGGTAACGGGTGATTACGTCGAACTGGTCGCCATGGATCACCAGCAAATGCCGGCCATCGGCGGTCACATGCACCGCTTCGTCCACCAGTTGGATATTGCCCAGGATCAGCTTTGAATAGCGGCGCAGAAATTCGTCGTGGTTGCCGGTGACGTAGATCACCTCGGTGCCGCGCTTGCTCATGGTCAGCAGGCGGCGGATCACGTTGGTGTGGGCCTGGGGCCAGTACATGCCGCTGCGCAGTTTCCAGCCGTCGATGATATCGCCCACCAGGTACACCTTGTCGGCGTGGTAGCCCTTGAGAAACTGCGACAGATGTTCGGCCTGACAGTCCCGGGTGCCCAGGTGCACGTCGGAGATCCACAGGGTCCGTACCCGTTGCTTGCGGCTGGGTTTGGCGAGCTCGGCGCTGGTCATGGGCATACCTCACGGGTGTTTTCGCCAGCTTGCTCCCGGGCAATTAATAGCCCATGACAGTCCTGCGTCAGTCAGATGACAGCGCCCGCCGCCCGTCGGCGGTGTAAACTGCCGCCCTGCCCGGGAGATTGCGATGGGACCGACCCTCACGCTGCGCCATTACACCCACGACCTGATTGCCCATAGCCATGAGCATGCGCAACTGGTGTTCGGCCTGGCCGGCCGCCTGGATTTCGAGGTAGAAGGCATCGGCGGTGAAGTCCGCCCGCAAGGGGTGATGGTCCTGCCCTTCTCCACCCATCACGCCTGCGGCAGCCCCCAGGGCAGCCAGTGCCTGGTGCTGGATGTGCCCGACGAACAGTGGCTGGTGCAGTCGTTGGGCGAACACGCCGATGCCAGTCGCCGCCTGCTGGACCGCCCGGTACGGGTGAGCCTGGATGCCCGCCAGGGCCAATTGGTCAACTGGCTGGCGAGTGGTGCACTGGATGACCCGTTGATCGCCCAGCAAGGCGCGGTGCTGCTACTGGCCACCCTCAATGGCCAGGCGCCTGCGCAAGCCGGCGCACGGCGCCTGCCCTATGGCGCCTTCAACGCCCATATCGACCAGCATGCGGCCTACCCGCTACAGGTCGCAGATCTGGCGCGGCTGGCAGATATGTCTGTCGCCCGCCTACACGCACGCTTTATCAGCGAGTGCGGGCAGACGCCCATGGACTACATCCGCACCCGCCGCCTGCACATGGCCCGGGGCTTGTTGCGCGACAGTCACCTGCCGATTGGCGAGATCGCCGCGCGGGTCGGCTATGGCTCGCAAAGCGCGTTTGCCGCTGCGGTGCTGCGCGAGTTCGGCCGCTCGCCCGGGGCCCTGCGCCGGCTCGACAACGGGCGCTAGTCCTGCGATAAAACCGGCGACTCCCGCGACAGACACCCCGGCGCCAGGCGCTCTAGACTGGATGCCTGCCTGTTCACTGTTTTAAGGACTGCCATGACCCCGCGCACTGCCCTCGGCGCCCTGCACATCGGTGCATTGATGTTTGGCCTCACCGGCGTCTTCGGCAAACTCGCCGCCGCCTCGCCGAGCATTATCGTGTTTGGCCGTGCCGCGTTCGCGGTGCTCGCCCTGGTGTTGTTCGCCCGTTTTGCCAGCAACACACCGTGGCAAAAGCTCTACAGCGCCGACCTGCGACGCCTGCTGCTCAGCGGCTTGCTGCTGGCCGGGCACTGGGTGAGTTTCTTTATCGCGGTAAAAGTGGCTGGGGTGGCGATTGCGACCTTGGGTTTTACCACGTTCCCGGCGTTCACCGTGATCCTTGAAGGGCTGATCTTCCGCGAGCGGATCCGCGCCAATGAAATGGTGCTGGTGGTGCTGGTCAGCATCGGCCTGGTGCTGGTCACCCCGGACTTCGACCTGGCCAGCCAAGCCACCAGTGGCCTGGTCTGGGCCGTGGTCTCGGGCCTGCTGTTCTCGCTGCTGTCATTGAACAACCGGGCCAGCGCCAGTATCCCGCCCGTGCAGGCGGCCCTGTGCCAGAACGTCGTAGTAGCGCTGTGCCTGTTGCCCGTCGCCGCTCCCGGCCTTGGCGAGGTACGCGCCCTGGACTGGTTGTGGATCAGCCTGCTGGGGGTGTTCTGTACCGGCCTGGCCCACAGTTTGTTCGTCGCCAGCCTCAAGGTGCTCAAGGCGCGCACCGCTGCGGTGGTGTTCGCCATGGAGCCGGTGTACGGCATCAGCGTGGCCTGGCTGCTGTTCAGCGAAACGCCAACCCTGCGCATGCTGCTGGGCGGTGCGCTGATTATTGCCGCCATTGTCGTCTCAGGGTTGATGAGCCGCCCGGCCAAGGCTAAACAGCCGCCGGCCATGGCCTGATCTATACTTTTTGTATCCGCAACAGTCAGCCGTCGTTCAACGGATACAGACTCCTCGACGACAGCCGTGGTCCTTGAAGTTGCTGCATGCGAGTGGTCACTCCCTTAACGCGATGCAGGAGTTTTACCATGGACATGTTCATCACCCTGATCATTCAAATCATCAGTGGCGCGGTCGGCGGCAATATCGCCGGCCTTAGCAAGCAAGGCCTGGGTTCCGGGCTCAACACCATGGTCGGTGGCGTCGGCGGCCTGGTGCTGGGGCAGATCGTTGCAGCAATCAGCGGCCTGCCGGCGGGCGGCGCGCTGGATGTTGCCGCCGTGGGCAGCCATATTGTCGGCGGCGGCGTCGGTGGCCTGGTGCTGACGTTTGTCGTCGGCTGGATCAAGAATAAAATGGCCGCCAAGTAAACCATTCGTCACTGCCGGCCCTGCGCCGGCAGTGTCGTTTACGAGGTCCGGTCGTTGTGCCCCAGGTCCCGCTCGGGGTCGATCTGGTCGCGCACCCGCTGCTTGAGCACCTTGGCCTCCGGGAAACCACCATCGGCCTTGCGCTCCCAGATCTGCACACCGTCGCAGGTAATGCGAAACGCCCCGCCGCTCGCCGGTTCCAGCGCTACCTTGCCGAGGTCGTCGGCAAAGGTGCTCAACAGCTCCTGGGCCAGCCACGCGGCGCGCAGCAACCACTGGCATTGGGTGCAATAGGTGATGACAATTTCGGGCTTGGGTGCGGACATGAAATGACAGACTCCTGCATGACGGGACAGGTGGATCGGATGGCTATAATACCGGCCTTTATCATCCAGCCCCGAGATTGATGATGCGCCGCCTGTTGTCCTGCCTGTTGCTGTGCCTGCTCCCTGTCCTTGTCCAAGCCGTGGAAGCGCCACGCCCGAAAATCGGCCTGGTGCTCTCTGGCGGTGCGGCCCGGGGCCTGGCCCACATCGGTGTGCTCAAGGCCCTGGAAGAGCAAGGCATCCACATCGACGCGATTGCCGGCACCAGCATGGGCGCAGTGATTGGCGGGCTGTACGCGTCGGGCTACAAGATCGACGAGCTGGAAAAACTCGCCCTGGGCATCGACTGGCAATTGGCGCTGTCCGATGCCCCGCCCCGGGAAGACGTGCCGTTCCGGCGCAAGCAGGATGACCGGGACTTTTTGATCAAGCAGAAACTGAGCTTTCGTGACGACGGCAGCCTGGGCCTGCCCCTGGGCGTGATCCAGGGCCAGAACCTGGCGCTGCTGCTGGAGAGCATGTTCGCCCACAGCAGCAACACCCGCGACTTCGACAAGCTGCCGATCCCATTTCGCGCCGTGGCCACCGATATCAGCAGTGGCGAAAAAGTGGTGTTTCGCAAGGGCCACCTGCCCCAGGTAATCCGCGCCAGCATGTCGATCCCGGCGGTGTTCGCCCCGGTGGAGCTAGACGGCCGGCTGCTGGTGGATGGCGGCATGACCGATAACATCCCCCTGGATGTGGCGCGGGAAATGGGGGTCGATATTGCCATTGTGGTGGATATCGGCACGCCGTTGCGCAACCGCAAGCAACTGGCGACGGTGGTGGATGTGCTCAACCAGTCCATCACCCTGATGACCCGCCGCAACTCCGAGGAGCAGCTCAAGGCCCTGCACCCCGGCGATGTACTGATCCAGCCACCGCTGGCCGCGTATGGCGTGACCGACTTTGGCCGGGCCAAGGACATGATCGACGCCGGCTACCGCGCCACCCGCGCCCTGGACACCCGCCTGGCACGCTTGCGCCCCACCCAATCGGTGGACGCCGAACTGACCGCCGCCCGCACGCCGGGCCAGCGCAACCCGACGATCACGGCGATCAAGGTGGAAAACGACTCGAAAGTCGGCGACGACGTGATCCGCTACTACATCCGCCAACCCATTGGCGAGCCGCTGAACCTGGCGCGCCTGCAATCGGACATGGGCACCCTGTACGGCCTGGATTACTTCGAGCAGGTGCAATACCGCGTGGTGAAAAAAGGCCCGGACAACACCCTGGTCATCAGCGCGCGCGGCAAACGCAGCGGCACCGACTACCTGCGCCTGGGGCTCAACCTGTCCGATGACATGCGCGGCGACAGCGCGTTCAACCTCGGCGCCAGCTACCGCGTCAACGGCATCAATCGCCTCGGCGCCGAGTGGCTTACCAGGGTGCAGATCGGTGATCGCCAGGAGCTGTACAGCGAGTTCTATCAGCCGATGGATGCCGGCTCGCGCTATTTCGTCGCCCCCTATATCAGTGCGCAGGCGCAGAATGTGGAACTGATCCTGGATAACGACCCGATCTCCGAATACCGCCTTGAACGCTATGGTTTTGGCCTGAACGTTGGCCGGCAGATCGGCAATAGCGGCGAAATCCGCTTTGGCGTCGGCGAGGCCTGGGGCAAGGCCGATGTGCGCATTGGCGACCGCGACTTGCCAAGCGTGAGCTTCAGCGAGGGGTTCTACGAGCTCAAGTACTCATTCGACTCCCTGGATAACGTGTACTTCCCCCACTCCGGCGAAGATATCGGCCTGGCCTACCGCGAATTCGAGCCGGGCCTGGGCTCGGACCAGCGCTACCGGCAATGGGAGCTCAAGCTGGACAAGGCCATGAGCCACGGCCCGGACACCCTGGTACTGGGCGGCCGCTACGGGCGCACCCTGGATGATTCCGACGTGGTGATTTCCAGCTTCCTGCTGGGCGGTGCACGGCAGTTGTCGGGGTTCCGCCAGGATGCGATTTCCGGGCAGAACATCAGCCTGATGCGCGCGGTCTACTACCGCCGCCTGACCCCACGCTCGTACTTGCCGCTGGACTTCCCACTGTACCTGGGCGCCTCCCTGGAACGCGGGCGGGCATGGAACAACGACAATGAGTTCGACAGTGGCTATATCAATGCCGCGAGTATTTTCCTCGGGTTTGATACGCCACTGGGGCCGTTGAATTTCAGCTATGGGTTTAATGATGACAATCAGAAGGCGGTGTATCTGAATCTTGGGCAGACGTTCTAACAACAACACTTAGCCGAGGTAGAGCAGGCTTGTGTGGGAGCGGGCTTGCCCGCTCCCACCTTTAGATCATGGGTATCGCAGACATCAGGTCTTTTCCAGGTTCGCCAGGATATGCCCATGTACCCGCATGCACACCCGCATATCCTCCTCATCGACCCCTACAAACAACTCCTGACGCAAAGCCGTGGCAATGGTCTCGATCTGCTCGATCAGCGGCCGTGCGGTATCACACAACACAATGCGCTTGGCACGCCGGTCTTCCAGCACGGCCTGGCGTTGCACCAGGCCCTGGCTTTCCAGGCTGTCGAGCAGGCGCGCCAATGTGGGCCCCTCTACCCCGACACTCTGGGCCAGCTCGCGCTGGGTCGGTGCTTCTTCAAAGCGTGCCAGATGCAGCAGCACCAGCCAGCGTGCCTGGGACAACCCCAGCCCCGCCAGACGGCGATCCAGCTCGGCGCGCCAGCCACGGGACATTTGCGCCAACTGCATGCCAAAACGGTGTTGATCGGTTAACGGCATAAAAAACTCATGGGTTAGACTGAAAATAAAGTGTGGCTAATTATTAGTCAGCTAAGCATGACCCATGACAGTAGGCAAGGCTTGCAATGTACTGATTCGTTACATTGTCGTAATTGACGCATCAAATCTCGAATTCCGACTGCAAAGCGGCCCGTACACAGTACAAAACGCCCTCGGGCACCCGCCCGGTAAACAGCGGCGCTATATCGGAAACAGGTGGCAATTCACCTTCGCCGTCGAGAAACGCATCCTGGATTTCACCCAGCAAGTCTTCCGGCAGGTCGAGGGCCTGTTCCAGGGACAATTGCTGTTTGCCAATGGACTCGGCCAGCAAGGTGTAGACGTTCTTTTCCGAGCACTGCAACTGCCCGGCGATCTGGATCGGGGTCATGCCGGCGCGGGCCAGGCTGATCAGTTCGTGGCGGATATCGGCGATTTCCTTGGGCGCTTCGGCCTGGCCGCCAAGGACTTCCAGGAAGGCCTGGCCATAACGCTCCAGCTTGCGTGCGCCGACGCCGCTGACCCTGGCCATTTCGGCCAGGGTGGTCGGTTGTTCGCGCAGCATCTCCAGCAAGGTGGAGTCGGGGAAAATGACGTAGGGCGGCACGCTGTGCTCTTGTGCCAGCTTACGGCGCAAGGCACGCAGGGCTTCCCATTGTTCGCGTTCTTCGCCACGCACCAGTTGGCTGGCCTGGCTGGTGCTGCTGGATTTGGCAGTGGTCTGCGGCTTGAGGTCGCGGCGCAGCTCCAGGCTGACCTCGCCCTTGAGCAGGGGCCGGCAACTGTCGTTCAGGCGCAGGCCGCCATAGCCTTCCAGATCGATATCCACCAGGCCACGGGCGACCATCTGGCGGAACAGCGAGCGCCATTCGCCTTCAGCCCGCGCCTTGCCCACGCCATACACCGACAGGTGCTGGTGACCAAAGCTGCGGATTTTTTCGTTGTCCTTGCCCAGCAGCACATCCACCAGATGGCCGACGCCATAACGCTGGCCGGTGCGGAAGATCGCCGACAGGCCCTGGCGCGCCGGCTCGGTGGCATCCCAGGTTTGCACGCCATCCACACAGTTGTCGCAATGCCCACAGGGCTGGGGCATGTCTTCGTCGAAATAGGCGAGCAAGGTCTGGCGGCGGCAGCGGGTTTCTTCACACAGCGACAGCATGGCATCGAGCTTGTGCTGCTCCAGGCGCTTGTGACGCTCATCGCCCTCGGAGTTCTGCAGCATCTGCTTGAGCATCACCACATCCTGCAGGCCATAGACCATCCAGGCATCCGCCGGCAGGCCATCGCGGCCGGCACGTCCGGTTTCCTGGTAGTACGCCTCCAGGGACTTGGGCAGGTCCATATGGGCCACGAAGCGCACGTTGGACTTGTCGATACCCATGCCAAACGCAATGGTCGCCACCATGATCAGGCCTTCCTCGTTGAGGAAGCGCTTCTGGTGATAAGCCCGCAACTCGTTGGGCAGGCCGGCGTGGTAAGGCAGTGCGGGGTAACCCTGCTCGCACAGGAACGCCGCCACTTCATCGACCTTCTTGCGTGACAGGCAGTAGACAATCCCGGCATCGCTGCGCCGCTCCGAGAGGAATGCGAGCAACTGCTTGCGCGGCTGTTCCTTGGGCACGATGCGATAAAAGATATTGGGGCGGTCGAAACTGGAAAGAAAACGCTCGGCGTTCTGCAGGTGCAGGCGCTCGACGATTTCTTCGCGGGTGCGCTTGTCGGCCGTGGCCGTCAGGGCAATGCGCGGCACATTGGGGAACAGCTCGGCCAGTTGCCCCAATTGCAGGTATTCACGGCGAAAGTCGTGGCCCCACTGGGAGACGCAGTGGGCCTCGTCGATGGCAAACAGGGAGATATCCAGGCTTTGCAGGAACGCCAGCATCCGCGGCTGGACCAAACGCTCGGGCGCCAGGTAGAGCATCTTCACTTCGCCACGGCGGATCCGCGCCGCCAGGTCGCGTTGCTGTTCGGCGCTTAGGGTGGAGTTCAAGGCGGCGGCGGCAACGCCCAGTTCTTCCAGGGTGGCCACTTGATCGTCCATCAGCGCGATCAGCGGCGAGACCACCACCGCCAGCCCTTCACGCAGCAGTGCCGGCACCTGGAAGCACAATGACTTGCCGCCGCCGGTAGGCATCAGGACCAGCGCATCACCGCCGCTGGCCACGCGCTCAATGATCGCACCCTGGCGGCCACGAAAGCTGTCGTAGCCGAAGATGTCCTTGAGGACGCGTTGAGCCTGTTCAAGCATGAAAAACTCCAAATTCCACCGAAATCCCTCTGTACAGGCTGGCTGAAAAAGCACGCCTGCCCGGAAAATAATCCGTAAGCGAACTTTTCCCGCAACCGCCTCCGGCCTGTAGGGGCATCACAAAACGCGGCAGTATACCCGAGCACTCCCCGGCAAAGGGCGCCACTGACGAATAGCGGCCCATCTGAAAACCTTGCAAATATGCCGTGCGGCTGGCCTGTGCGCTCAAGAAGGCCTAGAATTCAGCATCGTTTATTCCCAAGGTAGTCTTTCAATGTCCTTCGCTGAGCAACTAAACCGCCTGCAAGCCTTCCTCGATGCCGATGAGCTGCATGACGAGGCGCTGGACTACGTGGCCGCCCACGGCTACCTGACCGCCCTGTCGATCTGCTCTGAACCGGTGCCTGATCGCGAATGGATCGACGCCCTGTTCGCCGAAGAGCCGCACTACAAGGACGAGGCCCAGCGCACCGAAATCGAAGAAACCCTGCTCCAGCTCAAGGCCCACATCTCCCGCCAACTGGCGTCCGATGAAGAGTTCGAGCTGCCTTGCGAGCTCGACCTGGGCGAAGAGCCGGATGACTCCGACCTGCGCGGCTGGTGCATTGGCTTCATGGAAGGGGTGTTCCTGCGTGAAGCCGCCTGGTTTGAAACCGCCGAGGAAGAAGTCAGCGAAATGCTGCTGCCGATCATGGTCGGTTCCGGCCTGTTCGACGACCAGCCTGAGTTCGCCGATATCGCCAGCGACGCCAACCTGATGGACGACATGATCGTACAGATCCCGGAAGCCCTGACCGCCCTGTACCTGCTGTGCAACGCCCCCGACGAAAAACCGGCGATCCTCAAGCCTCGCCATCACTAAGTCCCCCGCCCGTGGCGCCCATGGGCAACCGCTCCCCGATTGTGCGCTACGTTCTATTGGCCATTGGCTGGTTGAGCGTGGTGCTCGGGGTGATCGGGATTTTCCTGCCAGTCTTGCCGACCACCCCTTTCCTGCTCTTGGCTGCCGGCTGCTTTGCCCGTAGCTCACCGCGTTTCTACCACTGGCTGGTGAATCACCCGCGCCTTGGCCCATGGATCCGTGATTACCTGGATGGCAACGGTATCCCATTAAAAGGCAAGGTGTACGCCATCGGCCTGATGTGGTTGAGCATCGGCCTGTCCTGCTACCTGGTGCCACTGCCCTGGGCACGTGGCTTCATGTTGACCAGTGCGGTGCTGGTGACGATCTACCTCCTGCGCCAGAAAACCCTGCCTCCGCGCTCGTAGGAACCGCCCCTACACGACCTTCGTCGACACTGACTAACCCCGGCCAGCATGCGAGACTGTCGTCCCGGGCCTGGAATGCCTGGGTGTTCTTATGCCTGGAGTACTCATGACGCTGTCCAGCGGGCTGATCGCCGCCGTTGCCCTGGCCTATATGGCCATTATGTTTGCCATCGCCTTCTACGGTGACCGTCGCCACGCGCCGCTGCCGCCACGGGTGCGTGCCTGGGTGTATAGCCTGTCGCTGGCGGTGTATTGCACCAGTTGGACCTTCTTCGGCGCTGTAGGCCAGGCCGCCGAACAGTTGTGGGCATTTTTACCAATCTACCTGGGACCGGTCCTGCTTCTAGTACTGGCGCCCTGGGTCCTGCAAAAAATGGTGCTGATCAGCAAGCAGGAAAACATCACCTCCATCGCCGACTTTATCGCTGCACGCTATGGCAAGTCCCAGTCCCTGGCGGTGGTGGTGGCGCTGATCTGCCTGGTGGGCGTGCTGCCTTATATTGCCCTGCAACTCAAAGGCATCGTGCTGGGGGTCAACCTGCTGATTGGCGCCGGCGCCGATGCCACCGGCACCCGGGCCCAGGACACCGCCTTGATCGTGTCCCTGGTGCTGGCGCTGTTCACCATCGTGTTCGGCACGCGCAACCTCGACGCCACGGAGCACCACCGCGGCATGGTGCTGGCGATTGCCTTCGAGTCCCTGGTCAAGCTGTTCGCCTTTCTTGCCGTGGGTGCGTTTGTGACCTACGGCCTGTACGACGGTTTCAACGATCTGTTCAGCCAGGCAATGCTCGCGCCGAGGCTGGAGGAATACTGGAAAGAGACCGTCAACTGGCCCTCGATGGTGGTGCAGACCGGCGTGGCGATGATGGCGATCATCTGCCTGCCCCGTCAGTTCCACGTCACCGTGGTCGAGAACATCGAGCCCCAGGACCTGCGCCTGGCCAAGTGGGTGTTCCCGGCGTACCTGGTGCTGGCGGCGCTGTTTGTGGTGCCGATTGCCCTGGGCGGCAAGATGTTGCTGCCCAGCTCGGTACTGCCGGACTCCTACGTGATCAGCCTGCCCCTGGCCGAAGCCCATCCGGCCCTGGCGTTGCTGGCGTTTATCGGCGGCGCTTCGGCGGCGACCGGCATGGTCATCGTGGCCAGTGTGGCGCTGTCGACCATGGTTTCCAACGATATGTTGCTGCCGTGGCTGCTGCGCCGCACCAACGCCGAGCGCCCGTTTGAAGTCTTCCGCCACTGGATGCTCTCGGTACGCCGGGTGAGCATCGTGATTATTCTGCTGCTGGCCTATGTCAGTTATCGCCTGCTCGGCTCCACCGCC
The DNA here is from genome assembly GCF_059422465.1 of Pseudomonas sp. GW821-FHT01D09. Lineage (NCBI taxonomy): Bacteria > Pseudomonadati > Pseudomonadota > Gammaproteobacteria > Pseudomonadales > Pseudomonadaceae > Pseudomonas > Pseudomonas sp. GW821-FHT01D09. The sequence continues at coordinate 273,224 of NZ_JBWKWY010000004.1, read as the reverse complement.
AGCCTGGCAACCATCGGCCAGATCGCCTTTGCCGCGGTGACCCAACTGGCACCGGCGATGCTCGGCGCGCTGTACTGGAAGCAGGCCAACCGGCGCGGCGTGTTTGCCGGCCTGGCGGCGGGCACCTTCCTGTGGTTCTACACCCTGGTGTTGCCGATTGCCGCCCATAGCCTGGGCTGGTCGCTGAATATCTTCCCGGGCCTGGCCTGGCTGCACGGCAACCCGCTGGGGCTGCCGATCACCCCGCTGACCCAGGGTGTGGTGCTGTCTTTGGCCGGTAACTTCACCCTGTTTGCCTGGGTTTCGGTGCTGTCGCGTACTCGGGTCTCGGAGCATTGGCAGGCCGGGCGCTTTATCGGCCAGGAAACCAGCCAGCGCGCCAGCGCCCGCTCCATGCTGTCGGTGCAGATCAATGACCTGCTGAGCCTGGCGGCGCGGTTTGTTGGCGAAGAACGCGCGCAACAGAGCTTCATCCGCTTCGCCTACCGCCAGGGCAAGGGCTTTAACCCCAACCAGAATGCCGACAACGACTGGATCGCCCACACCGAGCGGCTGCTGGCTGGCGTGCTGGGGGCATCCTCGACGCGGGCGGTGGTGAAAGCGGCGATTGAAGGCCGGGAAATGCAACTGGAGGACGTCGTCCGTATCGCTGACGAAGCCTCCGAAGTGTTGCAGTTCAACCGCGCGCTGTTGCAGGGCGCGATCGAGAACATCACCCAGGGCATCAGCGTGGTGGACCAGTCCCTCAAGCTGGTGGCCTGGAACCGCCGCTACCTGGAGCTGTTCAACTACCCCGACGGCCTGATCAGCGTCGGCCGGCCGATTGCCGACATTATTCGCTACAACGCCGAGCGCGGGCTGTGTGGCCCAGGCGAGGCCGAAGTCCACGTGGCGCGGCGCCTGCACTGGATGCGCCAGGGCCGGGCGCATACGTCGGAGCGGCTGTTCCCCAACGGTCGGGTGATCGAGCTGATCGGTAACCCGATGCCCGGTGGCGGGTTTGTCATGAGTTTCACCGACATCACCGCGTTCCGCGAGGCCGAACAGGCCCTGACCGAGGCCAATGAGGGCCTGGAACAGCGAGTCACCGAGCGGACCCATGAACTGTCGCAACTGAACGTGGCCCTGACCGATGCCAAAGGCGTGGCCGAATCGGCCAACCAGTCGAAAACCCGCTTCCTCGCCGCGGTCAGCCATGACCTGATGCAGCCGCTGAACGCGGCGCGACTGTTCTCCGCCGCCCTCTCCCACCAGAGCGAAGGTTTGTCCGGCGAGGCCCGGCAACTGGTGCAGCACCTGGACAGTTCGCTGCGCTCGGCCGAAGACCTGATCAGCGACTTGCTGGATATCTCCCGCCTGGAAAACGGCAAGATCAACCCCCAGCGCCAGCCGTTCGCCTTAAATGAACTGTTCGATGCCCTGGGCGCGGAGTTCAAGGTGCTGGCCCAGGAACAAGGCTTGCGTTTCCGCCTGCGCGGCAGCCGCTTGCGCGTCGACAGTGATATCAAGCTGCTGCGGCGCATCCTGCAGAACTTCCTGACCAACGCCTTCCGCTATGCCCACGGCCCGGTACTGCTGGGTGTGCGACGGCGGCGTGGCGAACTGCGCCTGGAGGTGTGGGACCGTGGCCCGGGCATACCGCTGGATAAACAGAAAGTCATCTTTGAAGAATTCAAGCGCCTGGACAGCCACCAGACCCGTGCCGAGAAGGGCCTGGGGCTGGGCCTGGCCATCGCCGACGGCCTGTGCCGGGTGCTCGGGCACCGCTTGCGGGTGCGTTCGTGGCCGGGCAAGGGCAGCGTCTTCAGTGTCAGCGTGCCGCTGGCCAAGGCGCAAACCAGCGTGCAGGTGCCGGCCCCCCCAGAAAAAGGCCTGCCACTGAGCGGTGCCCAGGTGCTGTGCGTGGACAACGAAGACAGCATCCTGATTGGCATGCGCAGCCTGTTGAGCCGTTGGGGCTGCCAGGTCTGGACCGCCCGCGACCAGGCGCAATGCGCGGCGTTGCTGGCCGAGGGCATGCGCCCGCAACTGGCCCTGGTGGATTACCACCTGGACCATGGCGAGACAGGCACCGAGTTGATGGGCTGGCTGCGCGCGCAACTGGCGGAGCCGATTCCCGGGGTAGTAATCAGCGCCGATGGCCGGCCGGAAATGGTGGCCCAGGTGCATGCGGCGGGGTTGGATTACCTGGCCAAGCCGGTCAAGCCGGCGGCATTGCGGGCGCTGTTGAACCGGCATCTGCCTTTGTAATCAGCCGCGCATCCGATCAAATGTGGGAGCGGGCTTGCTCGCGATAGCGGAGTGTCAGTCACCGAATAAATCGACTGGTTCACCGCTATCGCGAGCAAGCCCGCTCCCACATTTGGGTTCTGTGTTTAGTCAGGGAGTTGGGCGACGCCATCTTCATCGGTCATCGCTTTTTCCAACAGATCGGCAGGCAAACCTTTGCTGGCCCGTGCGCCCAGCAGCTTCAACTGCTCGACCCGGCTGACCAGATTGCCGCGACCATCTGTAAGCTTATTGCGCGCCGCACTGTAGGCCTTATCCAACTGCTGTAGGCGATTACCCACTTCATCCAGATCTTGGATAAACAATACGAACTTGTCGTACAGCCAGCCGGCGCGCTCAGCGATTTCCCGGGCGTTCTGGCTTTGCCGCTCCTGCTTCCACAGGCTGTCGATCACCCGCAGGGTCGCCAGCAACGTCGTAGGGCTGACGATCACGATATGGCGGTCGAAGGCTTCCTGGAACAGGTTCGGCTCGGCCTGCAAGGCCGCCGCAAACGCGGCTTCGATGGGCACGAACAGCAACACGAAATCCAGGCTGTGCAGGCCCTCCAGACGTTTATAGTCCTTGCCGGCCAAGCCTTTGACATGATTGCGCAACGACAGCACATGCTGCTTGAGGGCGGCCTGGCCGATCACCTCGTCATCGGTCGCCACGTATTGCTGATAGGCGGTCAGGCTGACCTTGGAGTCCACCACCACCTGCTTGTCGCCCGGCAACATGATCAGCACGTCCGGCTGGAAACGCTCGCCATCCGGGCCCTTGAGGCTGACCTGGGTCTGGTACTCACGACCTTTCTCCAGGCCGGCATGTTCCAGCACCCGCTCCAGGATCAACTCGCCCCAGTTGCCCTGGGTCTTCTGCCCCTTGAGGGCACGGGTGAGGTTGGTGGCTTCGTCCGACAGGCGCAGGTTCAATTGCTGTAGGCGCTCCAGCTCCTTGGCCAGGGAAAAGCGCTCACGTGCCTCATTCTGATAACTTTCTTCCACGCGTTTTTCAAACGACTGGATACGTTCCTTCAATGGGTCGAGCAATTGCCCCAGGCGCTGCTGGCTGGTTTCGGCAAACCGCTGCTCGCGCTCGTCGAAGATTTTCCCGGCCAGCTCGGCGAACTGCGCACGCAGCTCATCCCGCGAGCCTTGCAGGTCGTTGAGGCGTTGTTGATGGCTGTCCTGCTGCTCGCGCAGTTCGGCACGCAGGGCGGCCGACAAGGCATCCAGGCGGCGCAGTTCGCCTTCCTTGGCAGAGCGTTCGATATTCCAGGCGTGGGCCGCATCACGGGCGTTATCACGGTCGATTTGCAGCAGTTCGACTTCCCGGCGTACCGCCGCCAGATCCGCCTGTTTGGCGGCATTGGCCTGGCTCAGGTCGCTGATCTCGTCGCGGCTGGCGTCCAGTTGCGCGGCCAGCCCTTCCTGGGCCAATTGCGCGGTGGCCAGGCGTTCTTCCAGCAGTTCCCAACCGGCGCTGCGGGCGTTCAGGCGGCGCTGGATCTGCCAGCACAGGACCAACAGAGGCAACGCCGCAGCGGCGAGACCCAATGCCACACTGGTCCAGTCAAAAGCCATAGCCATTCCTGCCATTACGGTAAAAGAGGAAGGTTAACCAAGCGAGCGCTTTGTGGACAGCTCAGTCTTTGATCTGGCCCAGTGCACGCTGGGCGCCAGGGTCGCCGGCACGGGCGGCCTGGCGCAGGAGGTCGTGGCCGATGCGGCGGTCCCGGGCATTGCCGCACTCGCGACACATCAACAGGCCCAGGCGGCTCTGTGCCGCGACCACGCCTTCACGGGCCGGCTGCTTGAGCAAACGCCCGGCGAAATGCTTGATATTGGGGTTATCGCCAATGCGCGGGTTATCCAGCAGCCACAGGGCGACTTTCAAGGAGAAGCGCTTGGGTGGGGTAACACTCGGAGGATTGTCGGTAACAGAGGGTGATACTGAGCGAAACTTCATAAAGCACTGTAGGGCAGAACGGAAGGCGCGCCACTCTACTCCTTTTTTCGTACGGGTAAAGCTGAAAAAACCCTGCACGCCCGTTCTAGAGCAAGCGCTTGGGACAATCCACAGAAGCTGTGGATAACTCAGTGGACAACCGTGCTTTAACTCGCGCAAAGGCCCATGGAATGGGGGCCGCGCTTAAACTGACGATTTTTTCACCAATAAAAAAAAGCCAGATTTTTCATTGACTTAAATTTTTGATGCAGGCATTCGTGGGCTCATCCGGCAGCGCGTCGACCCGGTGACACACGGCGCAACCAATGTGCACAACTACCTGCCGGGTGGTTATATCCCCATCGCTTTGCGGTCCAAAACGTTACAGCCCAGACACAAACGCGGGCGGGGCCAGAGGGGGCGGGTAAAGTATTTTGGCTAACACACTTGCTTTACTGGTTTCAAGCCATTACTATCTGCGGCGTTAGTACCAAGCTGAAAGTCAATTCTGGTCGAACAAATCCCCGCGACGTAGCTTCCCTAAAGAGAAGTTCTGTCAATCTTGATGGGATCGACCACCTCGATGGTTTCCAGGTATCACTTGCGACGACACGGCCTTTGAACAATGCAAAGGGTGTCGCGAAGTTTCCATACTCTGACCGAACCAACCTGCAAATTGATCAGGATCTTCACCCTGGGCCCAGAACCTTTGCCCCTGTTGTGTTGCCTGCCCTCCTAAGTACCTACCTGCCAGCCCAAGCGCGCCAAACTATTCAGCGCTTCAAACTGGCTGCTTTGTTCCAGTCGGGTTCTTCGCATGATCAATGGTGATCAGCGTCACTGGAACGTTTTAACGTTGCACGGTCCTTATCCGTGTCATTTGTAGGAACACCCATAATATGTCCACTCAAATCCATACTCAGGATGCCATTCGCACCCTCACCAATGCTTTTGCTCCAATGAACTGCCTGATCATGGCCGCTCGCAAAGGCTGCTTCAGCTTCACCCTGGTCAACGAACACGGCATCGCTCGTCACAGCGAACGCCTGTACCCCGATCAATACTCCAGCGCAGAGCCGCTGCAAGCCGTGATCGAGCGTACCCGTCAGGCCCTGGTTGCCTGATTGACCCGACGCTGAACATCGAAAACCCTGCCCGCAAGGCAGGGTTTTTTATTGCCCGCGATTTGGTTTTTTGTCGGTTTGCTTTAGGTCAAACCGATATAACGCTTATAACCACAAGCTAGAAATATTTTAAAAACAGGCCTTTACGTCGCAAATCTGACACTACACTTCAAGTCAGGCGGCTGGTTCCGCCTCCGACGAGCCTGAGATCCGATCCACCGCTGCCAAGCCCCCACCGTCTCAGGCCTCGTCGACCACTTTCAAGGTTTCGAGGGTTTTATGGGCATTGCCGCCAGCGAATTGTGTCGTTATGTGATCCGACCCACGCTGATTTACCTGGGTTGCCACAGCCACACTGCCGAATCCCTGCTGCTGGGGGTTGCCGCCAGCCAATCGGGACTGGGCTCGGCCTTACACGACCGGCGTGGCCACGGCCTGTATCGCATTACCGAGCCGCGCCACCGGGCCCTGTGGGACGACTACCTGGCCCTCGACCCGGAACGTGCCAGCCTGGTGCGCGGCCTCGCCAGCCAGCATGCCTTCCTCAGCGGGCCGCAGTTGGAACTGGCGGTCAATTTGCGTTACGCCACCGCCATCGCCTGGTTGCTGGTGGAACAACAACGTCCCGAACTGCCTCGCCCCGACGACCTGCTGGGCATGGCGCGTATCTGGAAAGAAATATTTCATCCCCAGGGCCGGCTGCGCGATTACACCCAGGCCTGGCAAACCTGTGTATCCCCCATGAAACAGGTCGCCTGCTGATCGGGCACTTTGCAAGATTCGGCTAAAAGCTGCAATTTTGGTCGGATTGTCCTACAAAACCGCTCTATCTCCTACATTACAGCCTATAGCGCTAAGTGAATTTTATTGTTACTTTCCGCAGCGGTGATCACCACGGAGTTCTAATAATGAAAAAAGTAATGCTCAAGACCACACTTAGCCTCGCCGTTGCCATGGCCTCTTCCCAACTGTTCGCAAGCGGCTTTGCCCTCAACGAACAAAGCGTCAGCGGGATGGGTACCGGTTTCGCGGGCCGTTCCTCTTCTGCCGATGATGCAAGCACTGTTTTTGGCAACCCTGCCGGTATGGCTCGCCTTGAAGGCCAGCAAGTCACTGGCGGTGTTGCAGTGATTGATGCCTCCACCGATATCAAAGATGTCAGCGGTCGCTCCCGCGGCACCAACAAAGGCGACATGGTCCCCTTCACGGCGGTACCGTTCGGCTTCTACACCAACAAACTCAATGACCAGTGGGCTGTCGGCTTCGGTGTGTATGCACCGTTCGGCCTGATTACCGACTACGAGAGCAAATATCAGGGCCGCGGCTTCGGCAGCAAAAGCGAAGTGCAGGTCATCACGTTCCAGCCAACGGTCAGCTACGCCTTCAACGACCGGGTTTCCATCGGTTTTGGTCCAACCTTCAACCGCATTGCCGGCACCCTGGAATCAGAGCTGACACTGAACCCTGCCGCGCCTGACACCCGGATCAAGATCAAGGGCGACGATACCGCCATTGGCTTCAACGCCGGCGTGCTGGTCCAGGCAACCGACACCACCCGTGTGGGCCTGACCTACCACTCGAAGGTCAAGTACAAGCTGGAAGGCCACACCGAAGTCAACGCGCCTGCGGCGACCTCCGGCGCCCTGGCTACCGGCCGCTATGATGCATCGCTGAAAATCGACACGCCTGAATCCTGGGACCTGTCGGTAACCCAGGACATGAACGACGCCTGGAAGCTGTATGCCGGTGCAACCTGGACGCGCTGGAGCCGTCTGAAAGACATCACCGTCGACAACAAAGGCGTGACAAGCGCCGGTGGCGGCCTGGCACCCGGCCTGGTAGGCACCATCAAGGAAGAGCAGAACTGGCACGACACCTGGGCCTATGCCGTGGGCACCTCGTACCAGTTGACCAAGCAGGTTGTGCTGCGTACCGGCTTGACCTTCGACCAGTCGCCCACCAACAACACGGATCGTTCGCCGCGTATTCCTACCGGCGACCGGACCATCTTCAGTGTTGGCCTGGGCTACGCCGTCATGGATAACATGACCATCGACCTGGCCTATTCCTACCTCAAGGAAGAAGAAGTCAGCGTCAACCGCTCCAACGCTCTGGCAAGCTACAACGCCAAGTACAAAAACAGCGCCAACGGTTTTGGCCTGGGCATGACGTACAAATTCTGATCCAACGCCGTATAAAAAAGCCCCGCTCTCCTACACAGGAGGCGGGGCTTTTTAGTGGCCGCCAATCAGGGCTTGGAAGCCAGCGCCTGCTCCACAGCCTTGATCAGCTCCGGGCTGTCAGGCTTGGTCAGGCTGGAGAAGCTGGCGATCACCCGGCCCTGGCGATCCACCACGTACTTGTAGAAATTCCACTTCGGCGCATTGCTCTGCTCGGCCAGGACCTTGAACAGGTGCACGGCATCCGCGCCCCTGACCTTCTGTGGCTCGGTCATGGTGAAGGTCACGCCGTAATTCACATAGCAGACCTTGGCCGTCTCCTCGCCCGTCTTGGCTTCCTGCTTGAAGTCGTCGGAAGGCACGCCAATCACTTCCAGGCCGTCGCCCTTGTAACGCTGATACAGCACCTCCAGGCCCTTGAACTGCGGGGCGAACCCACAAAAACTGGCGGTGTTGACGATCACCAGGGGCTTGCCGGCAAAGCGCTGGCACAGCTCGATGGATTCCTTGGCGCGCAACTTCGGCAATTGGCCTTCGAGCAACGGCGGGCAATCGGCGGCCATGGCCACACCGCCAAAAGCCACCGCCAGGGCGGGTACTGCGAGCCAGCGCATCAACATGTCGGATGTCCTTGGGCAAAGTCAGGCAAGCAACTTAACAGATCGCCATACCCAGTTGCATCAACGCCAGCCCGCTGCGCTGCCAGCCCCACCAGGCCAGCAGCAACAGCGCCAGCAGGCCGACTGCGCCAACCCAGTACCCGATTGAGTTCATGCGACCCCCATCTGCGCCTGCAACCTGGCCACCGGCCGCTCACGCACGGGCCAGTTAAGGGCGGCGGCGAGCAGGCTCAAGACAATCGCCACCTGCCAGATCAAATCGTAGTTGCCGGTTCGATCATAGACCACGCCCCCCAGCCAACCGCCGAGGAACGAGCCTAACTGATGGAACAGGAACACGATCCCACCCAGCATCGACAGGTTTCTCACGCCAAACAAGGTCGCCACCGTACCGTTGGTCAGGGGCACGGTCGACAGCCACAAAAAGCCCATGGCCATGCCAAACAGATAGGCGCTCATCTGCGTCACCGGCGCCCACAAGAACAACACGATCACCACCGCCCGCAACAGGTACAACGCGGTGAGCAAGCGTGGCTTGGACATCCGCCCGCCGAGCCAGCCGGCGGTGTAGGTGCCGAAGATATTGAACAGGCCGATCAGCGCCAGCACCGTGGTGCCGACGGTCGCCGGCAGATGCTGATCCACCAGGTACGCCGGCAGGTGCACACCGATAAACACCACCTGGAACCCGCAGACAAAAAAACCGAAGGCCAGCAACCAGAAACCGGAATGGGAACAGGCTTCCTGCAAGGCTTCGCGCAGGGTTTGCTGGCCGGCCATGACCGGCAGCGGGCGATCCTTGATCATCGTCACCAGCGGCACAATCAGCGCCACCAGCAGGCCCAGCACCAGCAAGGCGGCGGACCAGCCCAGCCAGCCAATCAGGCCCAGGGTGCCCGGCAACATGGCGAACTGGCCGAAAGAGCCGGCGGCACTGGCAATGCCCATGGCCATGCTGCGTTTTTCCGGGGCCACGGCACGCCCGACCACGCCGAGGATCACCGAAAACGAGGTGCCCGACAGGCCGATACCGATCAGCAAACCAGCACTCAGGGACAACGACCACGCCGAATCCGACAAGCCCATGAACACCAGGCCCAAGGCATACAGCACGCCGCCGATCATCACCACTTTGGCCGCACCAAAGCGGTCGGCCAGGGCCCCGGTAAACGGCTGTGCCAGGCCCCAGATCAGGTTTTGCAGGGCGATGGCAAAGGCAAAGGTTTCACGCCCCCAGCCGAACTCGGCGCTCATCGGCGCCAGGAACAGGCCAAAGCCATGCCGCACGCCCAGGGAAAGGGCCAGGATCAGCGCACTTCCGACAAGAATCCAGCCACTGGTACGCCACATCGAGGTCATTATTATTCTCCGCTTGCGGGTATATACCCGCTTGTAGTCGAACAAGCCCGCGTTTAAGCGAGTTCGTCCAGCAAGGCCAACAGGGTTTCGCGTTTTTGCACGCCCAACTTATCGATCAGTTTCTGCTGCGCCGCTTCCCAGGCCGGCAACGCAGCCGCCAGGCGCTGTTTGCCTTCTTCCGTGAGCACCACCAGGCGATTGCGCAGGTCATTGCCCTCGACCCAGCGCACCAGGCCTTCACCCTCCAGCACCCGCAGGTTACGCCCCAGGGTGCTGCGGTCCAGGCCCATGGCATCGGCCAGGCTGGAAATGCTCGGTTGATTCAGACGCTGCAGGTTACACAGCAAGGAATACTGGGCGACGTTGATCCCGAAGCCATCGAGGGCGCCGTCATAGTGCCTGCTGACGCCACGGGCGGCACGACGCAGGTTGATACATAAACATTGGGAGGCAAGCATGGAGCGTGTATATACCCGCGATTAAGGAAATGCAAGAAAGTGTTACAGAACCAGGACAATCAACACCGCCACTTCCAGCAGCTCCAACAAGGCGCCGGCCGTGTCGCCGGTGGTGCCGCCCAGCCGGTTGATCATCAGTTGCCGCAAGCCCACAAAGCAGATGGCCGCCAGCAACACCGCAATCCCGCCGCTGAATCCACCGATCAACACACACGCCAGGCCGCTGAGGATCAGCACCTGCTGCCCGACAAGCCGTGGCAAGTGGTCAGCCAGCGCCTGGCCCAGGCCCCCGGTGCGCACGTAACGGGTGGTGAGAAACAGTGCCAGCAGCGAGCTGCGACCGATCAACGGCGCGAGGATCAATGCGGCGCCATTGTGTTGCTCAATCAGGGCCACCAGGGCGCTGAATTTGAGCAGCAGCACCAAGCCCAGGGTGACCACGGCAATCGGGCCGCTGCGCGGGTCCTTCATGATGCTCAGGGTGCGTTCGCGGTCGCCAAAGCCACCCAGCCAGGCGTCGGCGCTGTCCGCCAGGCCATCCAGGTGCAGGCCACCGCTGAGCAACACCCAGGCCGTCAGCAGCAGGGCCGCGTGCAACAGCAACGGTGCGCCCATCAACAGCGTGTTCAAGCCCCATAGCAGCAGGCCGAACAACAACCCCACCAACGGATAAAACAGCAGCGAGCGCCCCAGCTCCTGGGGTTGTGGCATGCCCGGCAGGCGAATCGGCAGGCTGCTGAGAAACTGCAAGGCAATCCAGAACGGCAACATTCAGGCGCCCTCGCTCAACACGCCATCGGCCTCGACCCGCAGGCTGAACAAGCCGCCGTGGCCCACCTCGACATTCAGCAACTGTTCACGGGGCAAGCCACGGGCCTCGGCCAGCAGTAAACGCATGACGCCACCATGGCTGATCAACAGCACCCGTTGGCCGGCATACAGTTGATGCAGACGTAGGACTGCGCCGCGTACGCGCTGGGAAAACGCCGCGACAGGCTCGCCATCCGGCGGCGTAAAGCGATAGGGATCGGCCCAGAACAGGCCCAATGCCTCGGCATCGGTTTCCATCAACTGCGCCGCACTCTGCCCTTCCCAGGCGCCGAAATGCAGCTCCTGTAGAGCCTGTTCCAGGCTCACCGGCAGGTTCAGGCGTGCGCCCAACTCTTCAGCGAAACGTGCGCAGCGTTGCAGCGGTGAGCTGACCAGACGATCCCACGGCCCGTGCTCCCGCACGGCCTCGCGCATCTGCGCCCAACCCTTGGCCGTCAGTGCATCATCCAAGCTGCCGCGCAAACCGCCGCCCAGTTCGGTTTCGCCATGGCGCAGCAGGTCCAGGTGCAAGGTCATGCCGGGCGATCCGCCACGGCGGCTTCTGCGAACGTCGCCATCTGCCCGTGCAACGCACAGGCCAGGCGCAACAGGGGCACTGCCAGCGCCGCGCCACTGCCCTCGCCCAGGCGCAGGCCCAGTTCCAGCAGCGGCTCGGCGCCAAGGCTTTGCAACACATGGCGATGGCCCGGCTCGGCGCCCCGGTGGCCAAACAACAGCCAGGGCCGGCACGACGGATTGAGGCGCGTGGCAACCAGGGCCGCGACGGTGCAGATAAACCCGTCGACCAGCACCACCACCCCCGCCTGGGCGCAGGCCAGATACGCCCCCACCAACCCGGCAATCTCCAGGCCACCAAGATTGAACAAGGTCTGCAACGGGTCGCCGCGCTGCCCGGCATGCACTGCCAGGGCGCGCTCGATCACCGCCACTTTATGGCTCACGCCCTGGGCATTCAGGCCGGTGCCGGGGCCGGTCAGGTCGCTGACCGGGCAATCGAGCAAGGCACAGGCCAGTGCACTGGCGGCAGTGGTGTTGCCGATGCCCATCTCGCCGCCAATAAACAACTGCGCACCGGCGTTGAGTGCGCGCTGCACACTGGCACGTCCCGCCGCCAGGGCCAGCCGGCCCTGGGCCTCGGTCATGGCCGCGCCCAGCACGAAATTGGCCGTGCCCGGGGCGATATTCAGGTGGCGCACGCCCGGCAGGTCGAGCGCTGGGGTCACGGTGCCCAGGTCCACCACTTCCAGTTGTGCATCCAGTTGCCGGGCCAGCACGCTGATCGCCGCACCGCCGCTGACAAAGTTGTGCAGCATCTGCGCGGTGACTTCCTGGGGATAGGCCGAGACCCCTTCTGCGACCACGCCGTGATCGCCGGCAAAGATGGCGATCCACACCTGCTCGACCGTCGGCTTGAGCCGGCCCTGCAAGCCGGCCAGTTGCACCGCCAGCGCCTCCAGTTGCCCCAGGGACCCGGCGGGCTTGGTCAGTTGCTGCTGGCGGGCCAGGGCTTGTTCATAGGCCGCGGCGTCCAGCGCCTTGCACGGGTCCAGCCACCAGGATGGGCTCATAACGCAGTACCTTTCAAAGTCAGGGGCAGGCCCGCAACGGTCAGCACAACACGCTGACAGCGCTCGGCCAGGGCTTGATGCAGCCAACCGGCTTCATCCACATAGCGGCGAGTCAATTCGCCCAGCGGTACGACACCCAGTCCGGTCTCGTTGCTGACAAAAATGATTTCCCCCGGCAGCGATGCCAGGCAGTCCAGCAAGTGTTCGCGCTCGACCCCCAGGCGCTGCGGGTCGTCCAGCATCAGCAGGTTGGTAAGCCACAGGGTCAGGCAATCGACCAGCAGGCAATGCCCAGGGGCGGCGTTTTCACGCAGAACCCGCGCCAGTTCCAGCGGCTCCTCGACCAGCCCCCACTCACGTGGGCGACGCTGGCGATGCAGGGCCACGCGCGCGTTCATCTCGCCGTCTAGGGCCTGGCTGGTGGCGATATAGGTGACGGGCATGGCGCTGTCGCTGGCGAGTTTTTCCGCCAGGCGGCTTTTACCGGAGCGGGCGCCGCCGAGGATCAATTGCAACATGGTCAAGCCCTCAAATCCCACATAACTGGCGCAGCAACCTGGTGTCCAGATGCTGCTCCACCAAATCCGCCAGGCGCTCGATATCGCGCTCGCGCAGGCCGTGGTAATCGACGTCCTGCACCTCCTGCAAACCGGCCCAGCGCAACAAGGCGCTGCAAGCGGCGGGTGTCTCGAACAGGCCATGCAGATAAGTGCCGAGGATTTGCCCGTCATCGCTACAAGCACCGTCGCTGCGGCCATCATCCAGGCGTACCGCTGGCTGCTCCAGGGCCGCACCTCGGGTCACGCCCGCATGAATCTCATAACCGCTGACCGGTGCCTCTTCCAACGCCAAGCGCCCCCGCACATTGCGCAATTGTTTCTCGGCCTCCAGGGTGGTGCTCAAGGCCAGCAGGCCCAGGCCAGCACTGGAACCCGCCACGCCTTCCAGGCCCAGCGGGTCGTGGACCTGCTCGCCCAGCATCTGCAGGCCGCCGCAGATGCCCAGCACCTTGCCGCCGTAACGCAGGTGCCGGGCAATGGCAGTGTCCCAGCCATTGGTGCGCAGGTAAGCCAGGTCGCTGCGCACGCTTTTTGAACCGGGCAGGATGATCAGGTCGGCGGCGGGGATTGCCTGGCCCGGGCCGACAAACTGCAAATCCACCTGAGGATGCAGGCGCAGCGGGTCGAAGTCGGTGTGGTTGCTGATGCGTGGCAACACCGGCACCACCACTTTGAGCACCTGCGCCGCCTTGTCGATCTGGCGCTGGTCGATGCCATCCTCGGCTTCCAGGTGCAGGTCCATCACGTAAGGCAAGACGCCCACCACCGGTTTGCCGGTGCGCGCTTCAAGCCAATCGAGGCCCGGTTGCAGCAGGGCGATATCGCCACGGAAGCGGTTGATGATAAAGCCCTTGACCCGCGCTTGTTCTGACGGCGACAGCAACTCCAGCGTGCCCACCAGATGGGCGAACACCCCGCCGCGATTGATATCGGCGATCAGCAGCACCGGGCAATCCACCGCTTCGGCAAACCCCATGTTGGCGATGTCATTGGCCCGCAGGTTGATCTCGGCCGGCGAGCCTGCGCCTTCGACCATCACCACCGGGTAGGCCGCGCTCAAGCGCCCGTGGGACGCCAGTACCGCCTGCATGGCGATGGCCTTGTAGTCGTGATAGGCCACGGCATTCATGCTGGTCACGGCATGGCCATGGATGATGACCTGGGAGCCGGTGTCACTGTTGGGCTTGAGCAGCACCGGGTTCATATCGGTGTGCGGCGCCAGGTTGGCGGCCTGGGCCTGCACGGCCTGGGCGCGGCCGATCTCGCCGCCTTCGGCCGTGACTGCGCTGTTGAGCGCCATGTTCTGCGGCTTGAACGGCACCACCGGCACGCCCTGGCGCACGACCCAACGGCATAGCGCGGTCACCAGGGTGCTTTTGCCCGCGTCGGAGGTGGTGCCTTGCACCATCAGGGTGGTCATGAGGCTTGCTTCCAGGCAATCAGGGCTTGTTCAAGGCGTGCCCAATCGGCGTCCGTCCCGGGCAGGCCAAAGCGCAGGCTGCTGTCGTGGGCAAACAGGCGCAACAGGATGCCGCGCTGGGCCATGAACTCATGCAGCGGCTCAGCGCGCTCGGTGATCAGCCACTGGAACAGCGCGCAACCGCCTTGCGGGCGCAGGCCGTAGCGCTCCAACAGCCCGAACAGGCGCTGGCTGGCCTGATCACAGCGCCGGCGTTGCTGTGTATGGCCGGCAGGGTCTTTCAGGCAGGCCTGCCCCAGCACCCGCGTCGGCCCACTGACCGCCCATGGCCCGACCTGTTCAGCCAGCAGCTTGAGCAGTTTGCGTTCGGCCAGCACAAAACCCAGGCGAACCCCGGCCAAGCCAAAAAACTTGCCGAACGAACGCAACACAATCAACCCCACCTGATGAGTCTGGCTCGCCAGGCTCAACTGTGGGGTGTTGTCCATAAAGGCTTCATCCACCACCAGCCAGCCACCGCGCTGGGCCAGCCGCGCATGCCAATCCAGCAGGCGCTGGGGCGCAAGGCTCAGGCCGGTGGGGTTGTTGGGGTTGACCACCACCAGCACGTCGAGGCTGTCGAGGAAGAAGTCGACTTCCTGCTCCAGCACTTCACGCACGATATAACCGGCGCGGCGCCAGGCTTCGGCATGCTCGGCATAGCACGGCGACAACACCCCGACCTTGCCCGTGCGGCGCAGGCGCGGCAGCAACTGGATGGCCGCCTGGGATCCCGGCACCGGCAATACCTGGGCTGCACCGTAGTAGTGGCAGGCCGCCTGCTCCAGGCCGTCATCGGTCTCGGGCAGGCGTGCCCAGGCCCGTAGCGGGATGGGCGGGATGGGCCAGGGCCAGGGCGCGAGGCCACTGGACAGGTCCAGCCAGTCTTCCTGGGCGATGCCGTACCGCATCGCCGCCTTGCGCAGCCGTCCACCGTGTTCAAGCATAAAATTGCGCCCCCGCACACAGGATCAACACCCACAACCACACGCCGCGCTGCACCAGTTGCCAGCCACGCTCAATGGAATCGGCATCGGCCACTGGCCCTTCGCCGAGGGGTGGACGCTGGTGCAACTCACCGTGATAAATCGCCGCCCCGCCCAGCTCGACACCCAGGGCGCCCGCGCCTGCGGCCATCACCGGCCCGGCATTCGGGCTGTCCCAGGTCGGGCCCTGGCGGCGCCAGCAGGTGAGTGCCAGGCGTGTCTTGCCCAGCACAGCGTAGGTCAAGGCGACCAGGCGGGCGGGGATGTAATTGAGTACGTCGTCAATCTTCGCCGCCGCCCAGCCAAAGCGTTCAAAGCGTTCGTTGCGATAGCCCCACATGGCATCCAGGGTATTACTCAGGCGGTACAGCACTACGCCCGGCACGCCGGCCACGACAAACCAGAACAGCGCGGCGAACACCGCGTCGCTGCCGTTTTCCAGCACTGACTCGGTGGCGGCCCGCGCCACTTCAGTGCTGTCCAGTTCGCGGGTTTCGCGGCTGACCAGGTAACTGACGCGCGTGCGCGCCTCGTCCAGGTCACCACTGCGCAGGGCCTGGGCCACCGGCAACACATGCTCACCCAGGCTGCGCATGCCCAGGGCCAGGTACAGCGCGAGGATCTCGATCACCCAGCCGAAATAAGGCGCCCAGGACAAGGCCGTGGCCAGCAAGGTCAGCGGTATCACGCAGATAAACCACGCAGTCACACCATGGCTGCGCCAGCCGCGCCCTGCGGAGTTGAAACGTTGCTCGATGCGCCCGGCAAAATTGCCGAACGCCACCAGCGGATGCCAGCGCCTGGGCTCGCCCAGCAGCGCATCCAGCGCCACTGCAGCGACACTCAGCAAGGCCACACTCATTGACTCACTCCCCAATAATTTTCATACAGCATGTCACTCAGCGGACGCGGTTCGGTCCAGCCTTCGAGTTGCAACATCGGTGCCGGGTAGAACTCGGTCACCGGGCCCAGGCACAGCACGGCCAGGGGCTTGGCGCCGGGCGGCAGGCCCAGCAGGTCGGCCAGGTCCCGGGGCTCGAACAACGACACCCAGCCCAGGCCCAGGCCTTCGGCGCGGGACGCCAGCCATAGATTCTGGATCGCGCAGGACAGCGAGGCCAGGTCCATTTCCGGCAAGGTCCGGCGCCCGAAAATATGCCGCTCGCGGTCATCCATCAACGCCGCCACCAGCACCTCGGCGCAGTCGTGGATGCCTTCGACCTTGAGCCTCATGAAATCGTCCGAGCGCTCGCCCAGGGCTTGCGCGGTGCGGATGCGTTCGGCTTCCACCAACTGCTGGATCTGCCCGCGCAGGTTGCGGTCGCTGATGCGGATAAAGCGCCAGGGCTGCATCAGGCCGACGCTGGGGGCCTGGTGCGCGGCGTGCAGCAGGCGATGCAACAGTTCGGGGGCGACGCTGCCGCCGCTGAAGTGGCGCATATCGCGGCGTTCGGCGATGGCGCGGTAGATCGCGTCGCGCTCGGCCTGGGGGTAGGCGTGGTCGGTCATGGCCCTATCGCGGGCAAGCCCGCTCCCACATTTGCACCGTGGTGGTCTGCGATAACGGCTTGCCGGTCTGGCGCAAACAACGCGGCCACCGCAGCCGGGTTCGATGGGAAATAAAAGTGCACATAGGAGGCCGTCATCCGCCCCTGGCGATACACCGCCTCGGCGCCGCGCCCGCCATTGGGGCTCAGGCCACGGGCAATCGGCTGCCACTGCGTGCTGGTCAGGGAGTGATGATAGGTATGGCCGCGCAGCACGCCTTCTGGCAGCTCGACCGTTTGCAGGGCCAGGGCCGCCAGGCGTTTCTGCATGACCGCATCGCCTTGCAGCAGGCCCAGCAGTTCGGCGCGGGAGCCCTCGACATCGGTCAAGGAGTCGAGCAGGTAGAGCATGCCACCGCATTCGGCCAGCAACGGTTTGCCAGCGGCGTGATGGGCGCGGATCGCCTGCAGCATCGCGGTGTTTTGCGACAGCGCCTGGTGATGCAGCTCCGGGTAACCCCCGGGCAGATAAAGGCTGTGGGCATCGGGCAACACGCGGTCATGGATCGGCGAGAAGAAGTGCAACTGCGCGCCCATCGCCCGCAGCAAGTCGAGGCTGGCGCCGTAGGTGAAGGCAAAGGCTTCGTCACGGGCCACGGCAATCCGCACCCCGGCCAGCAAGGACTGGGCCTCGATTACCTCGGGCGCGGCGAATGCCACCGACGGTGGCAGCGCTACCTCGCAACTGCTGGCCAGGGCGGCAGCGGCGGCATCCAGGCGCAGGTCCAGGTCATTCAACTCGCTGGCCTGCACCAGGCCCAGGTGGCGGCTGGGTAACTCAATGCCGGTTTCCCGGGACAGTGCGCCGTACCAGCGCAGGCCTTCGGTCAGGCTGCCTTCGAGCAACTGCGCATGGCGCACGGTGCCGACGCGGTTGGCCAGGACCCCGGCGAACGGCAGGTCCGCCTGGTAACGCGCCAGCCCCAGCGCCAGGGCGCCGAAGGTCTGGGCCATGGCGGTGCCGTCGATCACCGCCAGCACGGGCACGCCAAAATGGCGGGCCAGATCGGCGCTGGAGGGGGTGCCGTCGAACAGGCCCATCACGCCCTCGATCAGGATCAGGTCCGCCTCCCCCGCGGCTTCCCACAACAGGCGGCGACTTTCCTGCTCGCCGACCATCCACATGTCCAATTGATAGACCGGCGCGCCACTGGCGCGCTCATGGATCATCGGGTCGAGAAAGTCCGGGCCGCACTTGAACACCCGGACCTTGCGCCCCAGGTTGCGGTGCAAGCGGGCCAGGGCGGCGGTGACGGTGGTCTTGCCCTGGCCCGACGCCGGCGCGGCGATCAGCACGGCAGGGCAATGGCGCGGCGG
The DNA here is from genome assembly GCF_059422465.1 of Pseudomonas sp. GW821-FHT01D09. NCBI lineage: Bacteria > Pseudomonadati > Pseudomonadota > Gammaproteobacteria > Pseudomonadales > Pseudomonadaceae > Pseudomonas > Pseudomonas sp. GW821-FHT01D09. The sequence continues at coordinate 254,997 of NZ_JBWKWY010000004.1, read as the reverse complement.
GTTCAAAGTTCGATGCCTTTCTGTGCCTTGATACCGGCCTGGAACGCGTGCTTGAGCATGCCCATTTCGGTGACGGTGTCGGCCATTTCCATCAGCTCCGGCTTGGCGCCACGCCCGGTGACCAGCACGTGCTGCATCGGTGGGCGGGCTTGCAGGTCGCCAAGCACCTGGTCCAGGTCAAGATAGCCGTGCTTGAGCGCGATGTTCAGCTCATCGAGCACCACCAGGCCGATGGACGGGTCCTGCAACATTTCCCGGGAGACTTGCCAGGCCGCTTCGGCGGCGGCGATATCGCGCTGGCGGTCCTGGGTTTCCCAGGTGAAGCCCTCGCCCATCACATGAAAGCGTACCTGCTCGGGGAAGCGCCGGAAGAACAGCTCCTCACCGGTGCTGTTACGGCCCTTGATAAATTGCACGACGCCGCATTGCATACCGTGCCCCATGGCCCGGGCCAGCATGCCAAATGCCGAGCTACTCTTGCCTTTGCCATTGCCGGTCAATACCAGCAGCAAACCGCACTCATTCGGTGAATTGGCAATGCGCTCGTCAATCACCGCTTTTTTGCGCAGCATGCGCGCCAGGTGGCGTTCGTCACGATCAGGGGAATCAGTCATGGCAGCTCTCCGTTGGGGCTGGACAAAAACGGCGGGCAGGAAAAGACAACAACATGAAGCCAAGCATCGCCCACCGTGATGCTGTTGGATGGATCAGGCCGGTCTCCGGGCTCATGAGGGGTGCCCTGTTGACCAGGGCAAACCGACGATGCACCTTCCCATATCGCGGGCGATACAGTGGCAAAAGCAGCGTCTTGACTCATTTACCGTTGCGGGGGCAGCGCCGGGATCGTGGCCGCACTGTAGAAAAGTGCGCGCACTCACCGGCTTCCCTGTTTCACTCGGTCGACGCGTACGTCACAGAGCACCTGAAACAAGCGGCGAAGGTTAGTGGGTTGGGGGTACAGCGTCAATTAAAGCCGGCCATACACTTGAACCATCGCCACGCGCCAGGCCTCTATGGCTACAGGCTTTGAGGATAAAAACATGCACAAGGCCCGATGCGCCGGACTATACCGTGGGGCCGCACACCGCATCGCTGGGCCTGACCTTCGCTGAAGGCAACACGCTGCCGGCGCAATTTGCCCAGGGGGCGTTTATTGGCCAGCACGGCTCGTGGAATCGCAAGCCACACAGTGGTTACAAGGTGATCTTTGTGCCGTTCGAGGGCGGCAAGCCGAAGGGGCAACCGGTGGATGTGCTGACCGGGTTTCTCAACGGTGACCAGAAAGCCATGGGCCGGCCGGTGGGCGTGGTGATCGACCAGCAAGGCGGGTTGCTGGTGGCCGACGATGTGGGGAATAAGGTGTGGCGGGTGTCTTCGGCCCAATAACCGGACCCGACAACACCACAAAACCAATGTGGGAGCGGGCTTGCTCGCGATAGCGGTGGGTCAGTTTGCACATCTGATACCTGATACACCGCTATCGCGAGCAAGCCCGCTCCCACATTTTTGATCGGTACAGGTCTTAGGGGTTACGCGCCAGGTGCTCGGCCGGCAACACGCGCTTGGCACTCAGGTAGGCATTCTGCCAATAGGCCTTGGACAAGGTATCCAGCTTCACCGTACCGCCGGTTTGCGGGGCATGGACAAAGCGCCCTTCCCCCACATAAATGCCGGCATGGCTGACCTGCGAACCGCCGCCCGTGGCGAAGAACAACAGGTCGCCGGTCTGCAGCGCATCTTCACGCACGTCCTGGGCCCGCATCACGATCAGCTCGCGGGTGGTGCGCGGCAGGGAGATGCCAGCGGCATCGCGGTAGACAAAACCAATCAGGCCACTGCAATCAAACCCGGAGTCCGGGGTATTGCCGCCCCAGCGGTAAGGCGTGCCGACCAAGCCCAGGGCGCGAAACAGCACGTCTTCGGCAGCAGGCGAAAAATTCTGGGTGGCGTAGTTGAAGACCGGCTTGGGCTTGGCCGCCACAGGCGCGGGTGCAGGACGGCTGGCGCAGGCACTGAGCAGTGCGGCGCAAACAAGAAGCATTAGGCGGGCCGAGGTCGACATGGGCAGAACAATCCTGATCTGGATGCGGCTTTCACTGCCGAACGCTGAAAACTAGACCGCGCAAGCAAGCTTGCGCGGTCAGGTTCGCAACAATATCTCAGGATTCTAGCGCTTACGCGTCAAACTTCAAGTATCACTTTAACTTTACTTGCGAGCGGTAACGGTAGTCGGGGCCATCGCCAAGGCGCGCTTGGCTTCGATGAAGGTTTTGCTCCAGTAGCTGTCGCCCAGTTTATCGACCCGCACCCCGCCGCTGCGGCGGCTGCTGGAGTGGATGAACTGGTCATCGCCCAGGTAGATACCGGCGTGGCTGACGCGGCCACGGCCATTGGTACTGAAGAAAAGCAGATCGCCGGGCTTGAGGTTGTTTCGTGCGACCAACGGTGCATTCACGTTGATCATTTCGCGGGTGGAGCGCGGTAGGTTCATGCCGGCTTCTTCACGAAACAGGTAACCGATAAAACCACTGCAGTCGAAGCCGGCTTCAGAGGTACCGCCGAAACGGTAGCGGGTCCCGATCAGGGACATGCCGCGCTCAAGAATGCTGTCGGCCAGCAAAGGCAGCTGATAAGGCTTGCTATCGGAGAATTCGGCCAGTTCCTTCTCGGTTGCGAGCTCTTCCTCGTAAACAGAAGAAGACTGCGTTGCAACGAATTTGGCCTGGTGCTGTTGTTGTGGTTTTTGCTGCTCTGCCACTTGTTGAGGGTGGGTGGCGCAACCAAACAACAGGGTAACGAGTGCGAGAGGCACGAGGGGTGCGAAGCGATTTAGCATGGGCACGACCGTGGCTGATAGGTAAAGAAGCCGAGACTATGCCCTCTATCACATCGATTTGCAAATTCAATCGTGATCTATGTGACTTCTTGTTTGACCTATGTCATCTAAGCCCTTAATCCCCATTTAGACCCTTTTGCGTGGCCAGAGCGGCCCAAACGCAGGTTTTCTGGCGCCTGGAATTTGCCAGGAGCCCCGGTTTCAAAGGGCTGGCTACCAGCCGAGGGTTTCTTTGAGGAAGGGGATGGTGAGCTTGCGCTGGGCCTGCAAGGAGGCCTGGTCGAGCTGTTCGAGCAAGTCGAACAACGCACTCATGCTGCGGGTGCCACGGGTGAGGATAAAATGCCCGACCTCATCGGTCAGGTGCAGGCCACGGCGCGAAGCGCGCAGCTGCAAGGCCCGCAATTTGTCTTCATCGGACAAGGGGCGCATCTGGAAGATCAGCGCCAGGGTCAGCCGCGACTTGAGGTCGGCCAGCTTGACCGGCAATTCCCGAGGCGAGGTGGAGGCGGCAATCAACAGGCGCCGGCCACTGTCGCGCAAGCGGTTGAACAGATGGAACAGCGCTTCTTCCCAGTCCGCCCGGCCGGCGACCGCTTGCAGGTCATCCAGGCACACCAGTTCGTATTGCTCAAGGTTGTCGAGGATACCGATGCCGCGGTCCAGCAGCTCGGCCAACGGTAGGTACACCGCCGGCTCGCCCAACTGCTCAAAGCGCAGGCAGGCGGCCTGCAACAGGTGGGTGCGCCCCACGCCGTCCTTGCCCCAGAGGTAGATCAGGCTTTCCGTCCACCCGGCGTCGGCTTCGCAGAGCCGCTCGACATAGCCGAGTGCAGCGGCATTGGCGCCTGGGTAGTAATTGATGAAGGTGGCATCGTCACGCAGACGCACACCTAGGGGCAGCTGAATCGGTTTCATGCTGACTGAACGGTTCCAATCGAACCGTTAGTGGCCTCTGTGAAAAGTTTGCAAAGTTTATACCCGTGACGCCGGGCGCACAATGCAACAGACCACAAGCAAAATCAAAGGTTTGCGTTAACTCATTGGATTTTTTGGAGATTGTTTGACGCGATGGCTAAATGCCAAGCCCCATAGGCAACAAACCCGGCCTTGAGCCGGGTTTGTGATGAGCCTTACGGCTGGGGATCATCGACGCCCGTATAGACGTCCGAATCCTTGTACACATCATGCACATGGCGCACCAGCACCATGATCACCGCCGCGACCGGCAGTGCCAGGAGGATCCCGGTAAAGCCGAACAACTCGCCGCCGGCCAGGATCGCAAAGATCACGGCCACCGGATGTAGGCCGATGCGGTCGCCCACCAGCAACGGCGTCAGCACCATGCCTTCCAGGGCCTGACCGACCATGAACACCGCGACAATCCCCAGCATCGGGTACAGGTCGCCGCCAAACTGGAACAGGCCGGCCACCAGCGCCGCGCCAATCCCGATGACAAAGCCCATGTACGGCACAATCGCCGCCAGGCCGGCAATCATGCCGATCAACAGGCCCAGCTCCAGGCCAATCGCCATTAGCCCGCCGGCATAGATAATCCCCAACGCCACCATCACCAGCAATTGCCCGCGAACAAAGGCGCCCAGCACCTCATGGCACTCCTCGGCCAGGGACACAATGCGTTCCTCGCTTTCACGGGGCAGCAGGCTGCGGATCTTGGCCATCATGATGTCCCAGTCACGCAGCAGGTAGAACGCCACCACCGGGATCAACACCAGGTTGGTCAGCCAGCCGATCAGCGCCAGGCTGGAGGCCGTGGCCTGGCTGAGGATCACCCCGACGATATCGGTGGTCTGGCCCATGTGCTCGCTGATCGCGGCCTTGACCTTGTCGAACTTCCAGAAGCCATCGGCCAGGCCGAGCTTGGACTGTGCCCAGGGCATGGCCGTGTGTTGCAGCCAATCGAGCATCTGCGGCGCCAGTTCGTACAGGCGAAACATTTGCTTGGCCAGCATCGGCACCAGCACCAGCAACAGCGCCATGACGATCAGGGTAAACAGCGCAAACACCGCCACCACCCCCCAGGTGCGCGACAGCCCGGCCTTTTCCAGGCGATCGACCACCGGATCGAACAGATAGGCCAGCAGCAAGGCGACCAGGAACGGCGTCAGGATCGAATGCAGCAAGAACACAAAGACGCACAGCAGGACAATCCCGCCAAGCCACACCCAACGACGCGTATCCGCCATAAACCACTCCATCTGTTATTTGCTTCTATATAAGGAAGAACATTTACCAACGGAAACGCAGTTGCGGCTCGGGCTCAGCCGGCGGCACGGGCGCAGGTGATGCGCCTTCGGCCACGGGCGGCGGCACAGGTTGTGGCGCAAGCGCTTCACCGGCCGGCACTTCCTGCAACCTGGCCAGGCTCAACTGGCTGCGCAACTGCTCGCTGCTGCCGTTAACCCGATAGACGATCCGATCGCCATCCACCCGCTGCAACTGCGCGCCAAACGGCTCCAGCAAATGACCAAGGGCGGCGTAGCGCTCCAGGGTCATGCCCTGCACTTGCAGCAACTGCTCGCTGGACACCCCGGCTTTTACGGCAAAACGGGGCGCCAGACGCTCACTGACCGCCAGCAAGACGGCATCGGCCAACGCGGCGGGGTCGGCGCCCTGTGCGGTGCCCTGCTCGGCCTTGTCCCCCAGCCACAGGCGCCATTTGGCTTGCCATTGGCCCGCATCTTCACGGGCATGCACCGCCAGCAGGGCATCGGCGCCATAACGCTCGGAGGCCGAACGCAGGGGCGCGGGATCTGCACTTTCAAGATTAGGGCCGGTGGCAACGATCTGTTCATCGAGGTCGCCCAGCGGCAGGCGCAACGGCAAGCCACGATGCTGGGCCGCACGGCGCAGCGGCTCGGCGGCGGCCTGGCCATCACCGACCAGGCTGCTGCCTTCGGTGGAATCGCTCAGCCACCAGCCAAGGATCGACGGCCGATTGCTGCCCCACAGCGCCAAGCCGGCATCGCGCAGGGCGCGGTCGGTGCTGACCGGGTCGAAATCCACTTGCAGGCTTTCCGGTGGGCCGGCGTCGTAGCCGTATTGGCTGATGATCTGTTGCGGATCCTTGCGGATCGCCGCCAGGCCAGGGCCCTGGGCGGCCTTGGCATCGCCGGTGAGGCGGATCACCAGGGTTTCCAGGGCGCGCTGGGTGGCTTGCGCGCGCTCCTCCGGCGCCTGGTTGCTGACCGGCTCCAGCACTTGATAGAGACCATTGAGGGTTTCGGCATGACTCGCCAGGCTGATACACGACAAACAGCCGACCAAAAAGTATCTACTCAGACCCATGAAAAAAGATTCCCGAACGACAAAAAAGCGGCTGGAACAGACCGCGTGAAGAAGGTTAGGCAAGGCTGTGACCACAGCGACCGGCAAAACATTCACAAGGCCCCGGTAAGTTTTCGTACTGTCATAACGATAGCGGGTTAAAGGCTATACCTTAATACAGGCGATCGCGGCGCCGATTAAGGTTTTTTTAGCACCATATGCCCCTGCCCGTCGGCCCGAGGATGGCCGCTGCCCCTCAAGCCTGATAAAATCGCGCGCCTTCGCAGACCGTCAACGGCTGGGCGTCCTGAAGTATTCGACTTCCGTACCCCCACCGCATCGGTCGTTACCCCTGAATCCCCCCCTAAAGGCCTGGATCATGAGCAAGCAACCCTCCCTGAGCTACAAGGACGCCGGTGTAGACATCGACGCCGGTGAAGCATTGGTCGAACGCATCAAGAGCGTCGCCAAGCGCACTGCGCGCCCCGAAGTCATGGGCGGCCTGGGCGGTTTCGGCGCCCTCTGCGAGATCCCGGCCGGCTACAAGCAGCCTGTGCTGGTCTCCGGCACCGACGGTGTGGGCACCAAGCTGCGCCTGGCGCTGAACCTGAACAAGCACGACACCATCGGCATCGACCTGGTCGCCATGTGCGTCAACGACCTGGTGGTGTGCGGCGCCGAGCCGCTGTTCTTCCTCGACTACTACGCCACCGGTAAGCTGAACGTGGAGACCGCTGCACAAGTGGTCACCGGTATCGGCGCCGGCTGCGAACTGTCGGGTTGCTCCCTGGTCGGCGGCGAAACCGCTGAAATGCCGGGCATGTACGAAGGCGAAGACTACGACCTGGCGGGCTTCTGCGTCGGCGTCGTGGAAAAAGCCGAGATCATCGACGGCTCCAAGGTGGCGGCCGGTGACGCCCTGCTGGCCCTGCCATCGTCCGGCCCGCATTCCAACGGCTACTCGCTGATCCGCAAGATTATCGAAGTGTCCGGCGCCGACATCGAGAACACCCAGCTCGACGGCAAGCCTTTGACCGACCTGCTGATGGCCCCGACCCGCATCTACGTCAAGCCGTTGCTCAAGCTGATCAAGGACACTGGCGCAGTCAAGGCCATGGCCCACATCACCGGTGGCGGCCTGCTGGACAATATCCCGCGCGTGCTGCCAAAAGGCGCCCAGGCCATCGTCGACGTGGCCAGCTGGCAGCGCCCGGCGGTCTTCGACTGGCTGCAAGAGAAAGGCAACGTCAACGAGACCGAAATGCACCGCGTGCTGAACTGCGGCGTGGGCATGGTCATCTGCGTGGCTCAAGAGCACGTGGAAACCGCGCTGAATGTACTGCGTGAAGCCGGCGAACAGCCCTGGGTGATCGGCCAGATCGCCACGGCTGCCGAAGGTGCGGCCCAGGTTGAACTGAAGAACCTCAAGGCTCACTGATGCCCGCAACCTGTGATGTGGTGGTGCTGCTCTCCGGCACCGGCAGTAACTTGCAGGCCCTGATCGACAGCACGCGCGCCGGCGACAGCCCGGTGCGCATCGCTGCGGTGATTTCCAACCGCAGCGACGCCTACGGCCTGCAACGTGCCCAGGACGCGGGTATCGATACCCGCGCCCTGGATCACCAGGCGTTCGACGGTCGCGAGGCCTTCGATGCAGCCTTGATCGAACTGATCGACGCCTTCAATCCCAAACTCGTGGTCCTCGCCGGTTTCATGCGCATTCTCAGCGCTGATTTCGTGCGCCATTACCAGGGGCGCCTGCTGAATATCCACCCTTCCCTACTGCCCAAATACAAAGGGTTACACACCCACCAGCGGGCCCTGGAGGCCGGCGATACGGAGCACGGCTGCAGCGTGCACTTTGTTACCGAGGAACTCGATGGCGGGCCTCTGGTCGTACAGGCAGTAGTTCCGGTAGAGTCTACGGACTCAGCGCAGAGCCTTGCGCAACGGGTTCACACCCAGGAACACAGGATTTACCCGCTGGCGGTTCGCTGGTTTGCCGAAGGACGCTTGGTTCTCGGTGACCAGGGTGCAGTGTTGGACGGCCAGTTACTTGCGGCCAGCGGCCACTTGATTCGTACCTAGGAGATTTTATGCGTCGCGCCCTGCTCTTCGCTTTTGCTCTGTTTGCCCTGCCTGCCGTGCACGCGGCAGACCTTCAGCCTTTCTCCGCCAGCTACACCGCCGACTGGAAGCAGTTGCCCATGAGCGGCACTGCGGAACGCAGCCTGGAAAAAAACGCCGACGGTACCTGGAAGCTCAGCTTCAAGGCCTCGATGATGATCGCCAGCCTGACCGAAACCAGCACCTTGACCCTGGACAAGGATACTTTGCTGCCACAGTCCTACCACTTTGAACGGGGTGGGCTGGGTAAAGCCAAGAAAGCCGACCTGGACTTCGATTGGACCGCCAAGATGGTCACCGGCACCGATCGCGGTGATGCGGTGAAGATCCCGCTGAACCGTGGCATGGTCGACAAATCCACCTACCAGTTGGCCCTGCAGCATGATGTGGCCGCCGGCAAGAAAACCATGAGCTACCAGGTGGTGGATGACGGTGAAGTCGACACCTATGACTTCCGCGTGCTGGGTGCCGAGAAAGTCGATACCAAGGCCGGCAAGATCGACGCCATCAAGGTTGAACGCGTGCGCGACCCGACACAAAGCAAACGTACCACCGTGATGTGGTTTGCCAAGGACTGGGACTACCTGCTGGTTCGCCTGCAGCAAGTCGAAACCGACGGCAAGGAATACAACATCATGCTGTTGGACGGCACGGTCAACGGCAAGGTTGTGAAAGGCAGCTGATCGTTAGCTGATTGAAAGAGCCTCGCTGAATGCGGGGCTTTTTTTCGCCTGAAGTTTGTGGTGAGACGACTGGCGCTATCGCAGGCAAGCCAGCTCCCACAAGTGAGCGCATTCCAAGGTGGGAGGCCCGGCACAAGGCCAAAGCCTTGCTCGAATATGAAACATTTTTCATAAAATCCCAGCCCCTGTGGCGCAATGTCGCGGCTTACGTGGCCTGGAGCATTGTTGCGTTTACTGCAATGAATTGTTGCACGCAAAGTCAGTTTACTTAGCAAGCTAACAAAATATATAACAAAGGCCTGCGACGCCTTGCCGCAGATCAACCAGAGACTGGAGCAAGCAGATGACTGTAAAAGTAACTGAACGCGACGATGCCCATATGTCCCACGAGGCCCTGGGCCATGGGATTCATATCTGGGATGTGCATCAGCAAGACCTACTGGTCGGCATGTTTCACAATGAGTGCGACGCTCATAATTATAAAAACGAGCTCGAAACCCTTGAAACGAGACGCCAGGCATCAAGTTCCTGAACAGCTGAAATCCCATAGCCACCCGGCCCACGCAGCCGCAGTGTCTATAAACACAAACCCCGCCTTTTGAGCGGGGTTTGTTGTTTTTAACGCCTTACCACATCAGATCGTCAGGGATCTGATAAGCGGCGTACGGATCATCCTCATCCGGCACCTGGGCCTCGGTGAGGATGTTCATCTGCACGATACGCTCAGGCGCGCGCTCCTGGATTTTCAGCGCGGCCTCCCGTGGGATGACTTCGTAACCGCCGCCGTGATGGACAATCGCCAATGAGCCGTTGCTCAGCTTGTTGCGCATCAAGGTGTTGACCGACAGGCGCTTGACCTTCTTGTCGTCCACGAAGTTGTAGTAGTCCTCGGTGGTCAACTTGGGCAGGCGCGAGGTTTCGATCAATTGCTTGACCTGCGCGGCACGGGCCTTGGCCTCGACCTTTTCCTGCTGCTGGCGGTTGAGCTCCTGGTCGCGCTTGACCTTCTCGGCCTGTGCCTCCAGGGCCAGGCGCTGCTGGGTGTCATCGGCCTGGGCCTGGCCTTTGTGAACCAGGCGCTGCTGCTTCTGCTTGTCTTTGCCGACCTGCTTGGCCTGCTTCTGATTGACCAGGCCTGCTTTGAGCAACTGGTCGCGAAGGGAAATGCTCATGGTGCTTACTCACTTAGGCAACTGCTCAACCGCAGTTGGACACATTCTTTTCCTGGCGTTTGGCTTCGCCCCACAGGGCGTCCAACTCTTCGAGGGTGCAATCTTCCATGGGACGGTGGGTGTCGCGCAATGCCTGTTCGATAAATCGGAATCGCCTTTCGAATTTGGCATTGGCACCGCGCAGGGCGGTTTCCGGGTCCACCTTGAGGTGCCGGGCCAGGTTGACCGCTGCAAACAGCAGGTCACCGACCTCTTCAGCGATGGCCACCGAATCGTTATCGGCCATCGCTTCGAGCACCTCATCGAGCTCTTCACGCACGTTATCCACCACCGGCAACGCCGCTGGCCAGTCGAAACCGACCTGGCTCGCGCGTTTTTGCAACTTGGCGGCGCGGGACAGGGACGGCAAGGCGCTGGGCACGTCATCGAGCAGGGACAGTTGCTCGGGGGCGTCGGATTTTTCTGCGCGTTCCTCGGCCTTGATGGCTTCCCAGCGTTCCTTGACCTGTTCTTCGCTCAGTTGCGGGATATCCAGCGGCGCATACAGGTCGCCAGTGGGGAACACATGGGGATGGCGGCGAATCAGCTTGCGGGTAATGCTGTCGACCACCCCGGCGAACTCGAAGCGCCCCTCTTCCCGGGCCAGTTGGCTGTAATACACCACCTGGAACAACAGGTCGCCCAACTCGCCTTGCAGATGGTCGAAATCCCCGCGCTCGATGGCGTCGGCGACTTCGTAGGCTTCTTCCAGGGTGTGGGGCACGATACTGGCGTAGGTTTGCTTGATGTCCCACGGGCAACCGTACTGCGGGTCACGCAGGCGGTTCATCAGGTGTAGCAGGTCTTCAAGTGAATACATCGGTCAATCTCTGTTCGCTGAAAGGGTCACGCTACAAATCAATGTGGGAGCCGGGCTTGCCCGCGATGCAGGCGCCTCGGTATGCCGGGTAGACCGAGTCGATGCAATCGCAGGCAAGCCAGCTCCCACACAAGCCCCACATTTCAGACTGCGCTGATCCAGCGCTTCATGGCGTGCGGTTACGCCGGGTCTCGATGATGTTCGGCAACTGGGAGATACGCCCCAGCAACCGCCCCAATGCGTCCAGCCCCGGGATCTCGATGGTCAGGGACATCAACGCGGTGTTGTCCTCCTTGTTCGAGCGGGTGTTGACCGCCAGGACGTTGATCCGCTCGTTGAGCAGCACCTGCGAGACATCCCGCAGCAACCCCGAGCGGTCGTAGGCGCGGATGATGATGTCCACCGGGTAGGTGAGCACCGGCACCGGGCCCCAACTGACCTGGATGATCCGCTCCGGCTCGCGCCCGCCCAGTTGCAACACCGAGGCACAATCCTGGCGGTGAATGCTCACCCCACGGCCCTGGGTGATGTAGCCGACAATGGCGTCGCCCGGCAACGGCTGGCAGCAGCCGGCCATCTGGGTCATCAGGTTGCCCACGCCCTGGATCTGGATATCGCCGCGCTTGCCCGGCTTGTAGCCGGTGGCCTTGCGCGGGATCAGCTCCAGTTGCTCGCTGCCGCGCTCCGGCTCCACCAACTGCTGGGCCAGGTTGACCAGTTGCGCCAGGCGCAGGTCGCCGGCACCGAGGGCGGCGAACATGTCTTCGGCAATCTTCATATTGGCTTTTTCGGCCAACTTGTCGAAGTCCACCTGGGGCAGGCCCAGGCGCCCCAGTTCGCGTTCGAGCAAGGTCTTGCCGGCGGCGACGTTCTGGTCCCGCGCCTGCAGCTTGAACCAGTGGACAATCTTCGCCCGCGCCCGCGACGTGGTGATATAGCCCAGGTTCGGGTTCAGCCAATCGCGGCTCGGCGTGCCGTGCTTGCTGGTGATGATCTCGACCTGTTCACCGGTCTGCAGGCTGTAGTTGAGCGGCACGATGCGCCCGTTGATCTTGGCGCCACGGCAGTTGTGGCCGATCTCGGTGTGCACGCGGTAGGCGAAGTCCAGCGGCGTCGCGCCCTTGGGCAAGTCGATGGCGTGGCCGTCGGGGGTGAAGATATAGACCCGGTCGGGCTCGATATCCACCCGCAACTGTTCGGCCAGGCCGCCGATATCGCCCAGTTCTTCGTGCCACTCCAGTACCTGGCGCAGCCAGGAGATTTTCTCTTCGTACTGGTTGGAACCGGCCTTGACGTCGGTGCCCTTGTAGCGCCAGTGCGCGCAAACGCCCAGCTCGGCTTCCTCGTGCATGGCATGGGTGCGGATCTGCACTTCCAGCACCTTGCCCTCGGGGCCGATCACCGCGGTGTGCAGCGAACGGTAGCCGTTTTCCTTGGGGTTGGCGATGTAGTCGTCGAATTCCTTGGGAATATGCCGCCACAGGGTGTGGACGATGCCCAGCGCGGTGTAGCAATCGCGCATTTCCGGCACCAGCACACGCACGGCGCGCACGTCGTAGATCTGGCTAAAGGCCAGGCCCTTGCGCTGCATTTTGCGCCAGATCGAATAGATGTGCTTGGCCCGACCACTGATATCGGCCTCGACACCGGTGGCCTGCAACTCTGAGCGCAACTGGCCCATCACATCGCTGATAAAGCGCTCACGGTCCAGCCGCCGCTCATGCAGCAGGGTCGCGATCTGTTTGTATTGATCGGGTTCCAGGTAGCGGAAGGACAGGTCCTCCAGCTCCCACTTGATATGGCCAATCCCCAGGCGGTGGGCCAGGGGCGCGTAGATATCGAAGACCTCGCGGGCGACGCGGTTGCGCTTTTCGTCATCGGCGGTTTTCACCGCACGGATCGCGCAGGTACGTTCGGCCAGCTTGATCAGCGCCACGCGTACGTCGTCGACCATCGCCACCAGCATCTTGCGCAGGTTTTCCACCTGGCCCTGGGTGCCCAGCACCATCGACTGGCGCGGGCTGAGGCTGGCGCTGATGGCCGCCATGCGCAGCACGCCGTCGATCAGCTTGGCCACCACCGCGCCGAACCGCTGGCTGACCAGCGGCAACGCAATATGCCCTTCGCGCACGCCGCGATAGAGCACCGCGGCGATCAGCGAGTCCTGATCCAGCTTGAGGTCGGCGAGGATCTCGGCGATTTCAAGCCCGGTGCGAAAACTGGAGGTGCCTTCGGCCCACAGGTTCTTGGCCGCATTGTCTTGCTGTTCTGCCTCGCGAGCGAACTCGCAGGCGGTTTTCAAGGCTTCACGGTCCAGTGCCGGATCGACACTGACGGCATGATCCAGCCATGCCTCGAGATTGATACTGCCGTCGGTGTTGATCGGCTGGTGTGCTCTCACCTGTACCATCTTGCTTACCTTCCCTACGACGCGCCTGTAGCGCGTCAAAATCGCTGACCCTTGTAACGCGAACTCCCTGGCAGGTCACAGGCCCTGGAGAACGCAGGCCAGTCGGACTAAACGAGCATCCTAGCTCGCTTCAAATAACGCCATCGCCTCGACATGCGCAGTTTGCGGAAACATATCGAGGATCCCGGCACGTTTTAGCCGGTAGCCTTGCTTGACCAACTCGACAGTGTCCCGCGCCAGCGTGGCAGGGTTGCAGGACACATACACCAGGCGCTCAGCCCCCAGAGTGGCCAGCTTGCGCACAACCTCCAGGGCACCGTCGCGAGGTGGGTCCAAGAGTACCGCACAAAAGCCTGCTTTGGCCCATGGCGCATCACTCAAAGGCTGGGACAAATCAGCCTGAAAAAACTGCACATTATGCAGATTATTGCTGAGGGCGTTGACGGCCGCGCGATCCACCATGGCCTGCACGCCTTCTACCGCCACCACTTCACGCACCTGGCCCGCCAGGGGCAAGGCAAAGTTGCCCAGGCCGCAGAACAGGTCCAGCACCCGTTCGTCGGCGCGCGGTGCCAGCCAGTCCAGGGCCTGGGCCACCATCGCCTCGTTGACCCCGGCATTGACCTGCACAAAATCCCCTGGCCGGTAAGCCAGTTCCAGGTCCCACTGCTCAAGACGATAGCCCAAGGCCTGCCCGGCCGCGAACGGCTGCGGCTCGCCTTCGCCATGCAGCCACAGCTGGGCGTCATGGAATGCGCAGAATTCTTGCAGCACCACCAGGTCGGCGTCCGACAGCGGCGCCATATGCCGCAGCAACACGGCAATCGACGAGCCACTGAACAACTCGACATGCCCCAGGGCCTGAGGCTTGCTCAGGCGCCGCAGCATGTTGGGCAGGCGCTGCATGATCGGTTGCAAGGCCTGTACCAGCACCGGGCAATCGTCGATGGCCACGATGTCCTGGCTGGCCACGGCGCGAAAGCCCACGTCCAGGCGCTTGGCCTTGGCGTCCCAGCGCACGGCGACCCGCGCCCGGCGGCGGTAGCCGAACTCGGGGCCGCTCAAAGGCGCCGCCCATTCCTGGGGCTCGACCCCGGCGACACGGGACAATTGCTCGGCGAGCATGCGCTGTTTCAGGGCAAGCTGTTCGGCATGGGGCAGGTGTTGCAGGCTGCAACCGCCACAACGGCCAGCATGCACGCACGGCGCCGGGCGGCGCAGTTCGCTGGCCTTGAACACCCGTTCGGTGCGGGCCTCGACCACTTTGCCATGGGCCCCCAGCACCCGCGCCTCGACCTCTTCGCCGGCCAGGGCGCCCACCACAAACCAGGTGCGACCTTCAAAAAACACGATCCCCCGGCCATCGTTGGCCAGGCGCTCGATGGTCAGGCGTTGCTTCTTGCCGACCGGAACTTGGGGCGCCCGGCTGCCGCCCGTAGGCTGGAAACGCAGGCCTCGCTCTTGCTTGGCCATCAGTTGGGCGCGTCGAAAATGCCGGTCGACAGGTAGCGGTCGCCTCGGTCACAGATGATCGCGACGATCACCGCGTTTTCCAGTTCTGCAGACAGGCGCAACATACCGGCCACGGCACCACCGGAGGACACGCCACAGAAGATGCCTTCTTCACGGGCCAGGCGGCGGGTGGTGTCTTCGGCTTCACGCTGGGCCATGTCGATGATGCGATCGACGCGGGCGGCGTTATAGATCTTGGGCAGGTACTCTTCGGGCCAGCGACGGATCCCCGGGATCGCCGCGCCTTCCACCGGTTGCAGGCCAACGATCTGGATCGCCGGGTTCTGCTCCTTGAGGTAGCGCGAGTTGCCCATGATGGTGCCGGTGGTGCCCATGGAGCTGACGAAATGGGTGATGGTGCCCTGGGTCTGGCGCCAGATCTCCGGGCCGGTGCTGGTGTAGTGCGACTCGGGGTTGTCCGCGTTGGCGAACTGGTCCAGGACCTGGCCACGGCCTTCGGCGGCCATGCGCTCGGCCAGATCGCGCGCGCCTTCCATGCCCTCTTGCTGGGTCACCAGCACCAGCTCGGCGCCATAGGCGGTCATCGCCGCCTTGCGCTCGGCGCTGCCGCTGTCGGGCATGATCAGGATCATTTTGTAGCCCTTGATCGCGGCAGCCATGGCCAGGGCAATCCCGGTATTGCCGGAAGTGGCTTCGATCAAGGTGTCACCCGGCTTGATCTGCCCACGCAGCTCGGCGCGGGCGATCATCGACAGCGCCGGGCGATCCTTGACCGAGCCTGCCGGGTTATTACCCTCAAGCTTGAGCAGCAAGGTATTGCTGGTGTTACCCGCCATGCGTTGCAAGCGGACCAGGGGGGTGTTGCCGACGCAATCGGCGATGGTGGGGTATTGCAAGGTCATGGCGTATTCGCAATCCAGGCTGCGGGGGCGCCTATCATACCGGCAAACGCTGGCGGGCCATATCACGCAATTCGCGGTGCTTATAGCTGCAAGTTATAAGCTGCAAGCGGCAAGCTTGACGCTGACAACTTGCAGTTGCCGCTGTCATCAGACCGTATCCACCTTCAACGAATGGTCATTCAACATCCCATTGATGATCGTCGCCGTATCCGCCCCACCCGCAATCAACCCACCCACGCCCGGTGTCACACCGTAGTGGGTCGCCAGGTTGACCCCCGCCAGGTCGAGGGTCTGGGTCGGCGTGGCGCCGGCCACGGCGCTGATGTCGATAGTGGTCATACCGCCCAGCACCTTGAAGTGCAGATAGTCATCCAGGGACGCCGATGTCGCATTCTCCCCCAGCAGCAACTGCGAGAGGTCCAGCTTGTCGCTGCCCACCGTAAAGTCGGTAATGACGTCGTGCCCACTATTGCCGGCCAGGTACTGGAAGGTATCGGCGCCAGGGCCGCCAGTCAGGGTGTTGGTGCCCGAGCCGCCGACCAGGAAGTCATCGCCGCCCTCGCCCTTGAGGGTGTCATTGCCCAGCCCGCCGGAGATCAGGTTGTTATTGCCGTCGCCGGTGAGCACGTCATTGAAGTTGGAGCCGATCAGGTTTTCCAGGGCCTGCAAGGTATCGGTGCCGGCGCCGCCGGTGACTTGCGCGCCCCCCAGGCCAAGGTTGACGGTCACGCCTGCCGTGGCATGGGCATAGCTGACGGTATCGATGCCCGCCCCGCCATCGAGCAGGTCGTTGCCGATCCCACTGAACAGCAGGTCATTGCCATTGCCGCCGTGCATCTGGTTATTGCCGGTGCCGGCGCTCAGTACATCGTTGCCATCCCCGCCATTGAGGAGGTTGCTGCCCGGCCCGGCCATGAGGATGTCATCGCCATTGGTGCCGGTCAGGGTGCTGCCGGCCTGGTAGCTGATGTCCACGGCGGCGCTGTCACTGCCACCGTGGTTGTCGCTGACCGAATAATTGCCGTGGTATTGCGGCGTGTAGTCCTGGGCGCCGGCGTAGTTGATGGTCATGGTCAACTGGTAGTTTTCGACGGCATTGGCATTCCCGGTGGGGTTGGGGACGTTGGTGAGGTGGATCTGGTACTCGCCCGTCGCCCCTGCCGTAAAGGTGCCGTTATCGAGGATCGGGGTTTCGCTGCCACCATTGAAGGCGTACGCCATGACCATGCGCGTGTCCGTCAGGTTATGGTTCAGGTTCAGGGTTTCCCCCTGATGCAGGGTGACGATGATGCGGTCTTCATCGTTAGCATTGCTGCCACTGACCATGCCCAGATAGCCGGTGACCAGCAGCGTAGCGGTCATGCCCGTGGCGCCCATGAAGGCTGTGCGCACATCCGCCAGGTTCTGGTTGGCGAAATTATCCGGCTGGCCGTTGAACGTGCGGCTGCCCGTCCCGGTAAAGCTGCCCCCCTTGACCATCCAGCCCGTTGCAAAACTGGTGGGCACAGGCGTCAGGGTGTCATGGTTGGCATCGCTGTCATTGGCCAGCAACAACTCGGCAGGCACCACAATATTGCCCGCCAGGATATTGGTGATCACATGATCATCACCGGCCACCGGTGCCACGTTCGGGTTGACCTTGACCACCAGGCTGGAGGTGGCGAGATCGCCGTCGTTGTCGCTGACGGTCACGCCGAAGGTTTCGGTGATCAGCGACCCCGTCAGCGTCGGCGGGGTGTAGCGGAACTCGCCGTTGTCCATGTCCACCACCAGCGTGCCGCCCTGGTTGGTGGTGATGGTGACACTGTTGCTCAGCGTATCGAACGTACCGTGGCCGCCCGGCAGGTTGGCGCTCATCGAGCCCCCCGCCGCCGGGTTGTAGGTGTAGACGATCCCATCCACCGCAAGGGATTTGACGAAGCCGCCATCGGCGCCAAACGTGCCGTCCGTCAGCAGGCTGCCGGTGACCGGTGCGCCCTGTACCGTGCCGGCCAGCACCGCGTCCAGGCCCGCCAGGTTGGCCACCACCACCGCGTTGGTGTTGGTGTGGGTGCTGCCGTCGTAGGCCACCGGGTCCAGGTAAATGCTGTTGACCCCCGCGCCCAGGCCAATGGCATAGGCCTTGATGCCGTTGGCGTCGAGGAAGGCCCGCCATACACCTTCTTCAGTGACGTCGATCCCGTCGCCGTATTCCGGGTTGACCACGTTGCCGGGGTTGTTCGGGTTATTGGTGTTGGACGTGGTGGGGTTACCGTCCGAGAAGAAATACGCCACGTTCTGCGCGCCCTCCAGCTTGCCGGCGGTGCCATAGGCGGTCTGCGCGGTGCCGAGGGCCGAATCGTAGTTGGTGCCGTTGAACGCGGTAAGGCCGTTGACCAGGGTCTTGGCCGTGGCGACGCTGACCCATTGGCTGCTCAATTGCTGGGAGCTGTCATTGAAGGTCACGATCTGCACCTTCACATCGCCCATGTCGTCATAACGGTTGAGCAACTCGGTGATGGAGGCTTTGGCCAGGTCGAGCCGCGTACCGCCGGCCCCTGACGCGTCGTTCATGCTGCCGGAGATATCGATGATCAGCAGCAGGTTGGAATCCACCTCCGTGGCCGTGACCTCACGCGCGCTGGACACTACGTTGGGCACGTCATCGACAATGCTCACCACGATGCTGCTGTTGGTGGTATTGCCCAACAGGTCCGTGACCTTGTAGGTGAAGGTCTCGGTCAGCACATTCGGCCCGTCGTTGCTATTGGGCAAGGTCTTGGGTGCCGAGGTCAGGGTGTAGGTGTAGGTGCCGTTGGGGTTGAGCAGGATCTGCCCGTAGGTGCCAGTAGCACTGCCCACCAGGCTGAAACTCAGCGGGCCACTGCCGCCGGTTACCGAATCTGCGAGGTTGCCGCTGGCGGTTTCCGTGGTGGCCGTCGGGTCGCTGCCGACCACGGTGCCAGGCGCCAGGTCCTGGCCGTCCAGGTTAAGGTCCAGGGCTTTTTCGTAGACCGTGACATCGCCATCGGTCAGCGCTTTCAGGCCACTGTCGGTCAGCGTAATGGTCAGGGTCGTGGTGCTGATATCTCCGTCGGCATCGCGCACGGTATACACGAATGTATCCGTCGCGCCTGGTGGCGTCACCGAGTTGGGGTTGCTGTGGTACACGGCGTTGCCGTTCGCATCCAGGGTCAGGTAACCGAAGGCCCCGTTGATGTTGCTGCCCAGGCCACCACTGGCCGGGGTGCCGGTATTGCTCCCCGCCCGCACCCCGACCACCGCGCCGGCCAACGTGGGGCTATCGGCGCCGCCCACGTCATTGCCCAGCACATTGGCGCTGACCACACCGCCTTCTACCACCGAGCGCACGTCAGGGTTGGCGGTGGGCAGGTCATCGATGATGTTGATATCGATCGTACCCGTGGCCGTATGGGTATCGTAATCGCTGGCCGTGACCGTAATGTGCTCGGACAGGCTGTTGTCGCCGTTGGCATTGGGGTGCGCTTCATTGTCGAGCAAGGTGTAGCGGTAACTGACCACCCCGGTGTTGGGGTCGTAGCCGGTAACAACAAAGTTATTGCCCAGCAGGGTGCCTTCCGACAACGGGAAGGTGGCAACCACGCCGTTGGTCACCACGTTCAAGCCGCCGACCGTGAGGTTTTTCAAACCGTCCAGGGCGGTGACCGTGAAAATGCCGGTCTGGGTCAGTGCGGGGATATTCGGGTTGCTGCCGTCGAACAGGTTTTTTTCATAGACGGTCAACTCGCCGCCGGTGAGATCCAGGCCGGTCAGCACTACCGGGTCGTTGTTGTTGTGTACCTGTAGCACCAGCTTGGCGGTGCTGGTATCGCCGTCGCTGTCGTTCAACTGATAGGTGAAGGTCTCGGTACCGTTACCCCCGCCGTGAAGGGCGATAAATTGTGGATCAGTCTTGTCCAGGGTGTAGATGTAGCTGCCATCGGCAAACAGTTGCAGGGTGCCGTAGGTGCCGACAATAGTGCTCGGCGTTACCGGGCCCGTGGCGATGCGGTCGGCGCCTTGCACGTCATTGCCCAGGACGCTGCCGCTGAGGATGAGCAGACTTTCGGAGGCAGTACCAGCAGGATTGTCATCGACGGCTTTTGGCACATCGTCGACCACATTCACGTCCAAAGAACCGCTGGCGGTGCTGTTGTCGTTGTCAGTAGCGGTCACCGTGAACGACTCGCTGATGCTATTGGTGCCCGCGCCCGATGGATGGCTGTCGGTGCCATTGAGGGTATAGCTGTAGCTGATTACGCCGGTGCTGGCGTTATAGCCGGTGATGGTCAGGGTGTTGCCCAAGCCAGTGGGTTCCGACTGCGGAAAATTGGCGGCGACGCCGTTGCTGACGACGCTGATACCGCCCACAGTCAGGTTTTTCAAGCCGTCCAAGGCAGTCACGGTAAAGGTGCCGGATTGGGTTAACGCAGGCCCATCGATAGCGCTGCCCAACGGTAGGTTTTTCTCGTAGACGGTGACTTCCCCACCATTCACTTCAAGCCCCGTCAACACCACCGGATCGTCGTTGTTATGCACCTGCAAGACGAGGTTGGCGGTGCTGGTATCACCATCGCTGTCATTCAATTGATAAGTGAAAGTCTCAGTGCCGTTGCCACCGCCATTCAGGGCCATGAACTGTGGATCGGTCTTGTCCAGGGTGTAGACATAGCTGCCATCGGCAAACAGTTGCAGGGTGCCGTAGGTGCCGATGATGGTGTTCGGCGTCACCGGCCCGGATACCACCCGATCCGCGCCTTGCACATCATTGGCCAACACCGTGCCGCTCAGGGTCAGCAAGCTTTCAGACGCCACTTGCCCATTGCTGTCATCGGCGGCTGCCGGAACATCGTCCACCACGCTGATATGCAGCGTGCCAGTAGCCGTGCTGTTGTTGGTATCGCTGGCGATCACATTGAAGCTTTCGGTCAGCGCATTTACCCCGCCCGCCGCGGGATGCGCCTCGGTGCCGGTCAGGGTGTAGCTGTAGCTGACCACCCCGGTGGCCGGGTCAAAGCCGGTGATGGTCAGGGTATTGCCCAGGCCGGTGGCGATCGATTGCGGGAAGCCGGCGGCAACACCGCCGGACATCACGCTGATACCGCCCACGGACAGGTTCTGCAAACCGTCCACGGCCGACACGCTCAGGCTGCCGGTGCGGGTCAGTGCGCCAGCGTCGGGGCTACTGCCGTCCACCAGGTTTTTTTCATAGAGGGTCAGGTCGGCACCATTCACGCTGATGCCACCGATCACCACCGGGTCGTCGTTGTTGTGCACGTGCAGCACCAGGTTGGCGGTGCTGCTGTCGCCATCGGCGTCGGTCAGGGTGTAGGTGAAGGTTTCGCTGCCATTGCCGCCGCCGTGCAGCGCGACAAAATCAGGGTCGGCGGTGTTCAGCGTGTAGGTGTAGCTGCCATCGGCCGCCAGCACCAGGGTGCCGTATTGGCCGATGAATGTACCACCGGTGATCGGGCCACTGGCGACGCGGTCGGCGCCCTGGGTGTCGTTGTCCAGGACGTTGCCGACAAGGGTCAGCAGGCTTTCCGATGCGCTGCCTTCATGGCTGTCAGCCACCGCCTTGGGGACATCGTCGATAACCGTGATATCCAGCGAACCCGTGGCGGTATCGTTGTCGCTATCGGTGGCAACCACCGCAAAATTTTCGCCGAGGCTGTTGGTGCCGGCACCCGATGGATGGGCCTCATTGCCCGTCAATGTGTAGCTGTAGCTGATCACCCCGGTGGCCGCGTTATACCCGGTAATACTCAAGGTATTACCCAACCCGGTGGTAATGCTTTGCGGGAAGCTGCTGGCCACCCCGCCGCTGACCACGTTGATGCCGCCCACCGTCAGGCTTTGCAGGCCATCGGGCGCCGAGACGTTGAAGGTGCCGCTTTGCACCAGTGCCACCGGGTTGCTGGCCGAACCTTGGGCAAGATGGGCCTCGTTGAGCGTCAGTTCGCCGCCTTCGACCTCCAGCCCGCCCAGGCTCACCGGGTTGTCGGGGGGCACCACCACGGGCTGGTCGTTGCCGGTATCGGGCTGGCCGGCGACCTGGAACAACGGAAACTCAGGAATCGCGCCAAACCCTGCCGTGGGAAAGCCGATGACCGGCTCCACCCGCCCGGCGACTTCAGTCAGCAGCACAAAGGAGTGCCCACCGCCCAATTCACCCGCCGCCGTGCTGCCGGCCTGGCCGGCGGCCGTGGCTTCGGCGGTCTGGGTCGGGTCGGCCCCTGCGGCAATGGCTTTTTGCAGTTGCTGCACATCGGTCAACTGCGCCTGGCTCGCTGCGAGATCTTCCGAGGCATGAATCTGCGGCGCCTGGCCGGCCAGCAGTTGCGGGGAAAGACCCAGGCTGCTGTCGCGCCCTAAGGTCAGCTCCTGGCCGTTGGTCAATTGCACCGCCACCGCACCGGCTGCGCCGGTCTGCAGTTGCTCGCCGGCAAACAGTCGGTCGCCTTCGATCAGGCTACGGCGGCTGCCATCCCCGGCCACGGCAAAGACTTCCCCAACCACCTTGCTGACAACACCAACTAACTTGGCCATGTGCTTATCTCCCTGTCCGACCCCAGTAGTCGGCACCTCGGTTACGTGCACAAGTGCAGTGGATCAGATGCCCGGCCGGTCATTGAACGTGGCACAAAACCGATTCAAATCAGTTACCCATCCACGCCTCGACCCGGTTGCAGAGAGCCTCCCAAGGGGGCAAGCGACAAAAAACCGTCACCTGTAAATTCCCCTTTTTTCCGCTCCCCCTTCCTCCGCCTGCACTTGCGATTGAACTTTCCCCGAGCCGCAAAACGCGCCAAAGCGCACATAACTCAAGGCTTACGCTTTGAACAATGTATTGCTTCGCGCCGAACGCATAAGTTTTTTTGGACATAAATATTATGAGAAATCCTTCTTAGCTCCTCTCGCAAATGTTCTTAGCTCTGTTGTTACAAGCCTGAGACGGTTTGACCCCATAAATTCGTCAAATAAATGGCGACAGACCAGTAACACTGACTACAGGGAGAAGTACCCATGCGCGTCTTGACCCCCCTCTGCAGCGCGATTCTGATCGCCATGGCATGCGCCAATACCCAAGCAATGTCGTTGACCCAAGCGATCCAAAGCACGCTGGACACTCACCCGGAACTCAATGCCAGCCGTAACAGCCGGCTTTCAGCCGATGAAGAGGTGAAAGTCGCCAAGGGCGGCTTCTACCCCAGCCTCGATCTCAATGCCGCCTACGGCCGCGGCTACAGCGACAACAGCAGCACCCGCGCCCGGGGCGGCAACCACCACACCGAGACCGACAACTACACCCAGTCGGAACTACGCCTGCGCCAGATGCTGTTCGACGGTTTCAACACCTCCAACGAAGTGCAGCGCACCGGGGCGGTGGTCAACTCCCGCGCCTACTACACCCGTGGCACCGCCGAAAGCCTGGCCCTGCGCACCGTCGAGGTGTACCTGGAAGTGCTCAAGCGCCGCGACCTGCTGACCCTGGCCAAGAACAACCTGCAGGCACACCTGCGCGTCACCGACCAGATCGGCCTGCGCACCGAGCGCGGCATCGGCAGCACCGCCGACCGCGACCAGTCCACCGCCCGTCGGGCCCTGGCAGATAACAACTACCAGACCGCCATGGTCGACCTGCAAGACGCCGAATCGAACTTCTACAGCGTGGTCGGGCGCATGCCGGACGAACTGGAAAGCCCGGCGTCGATCAAGGGCGAGCTGCCCAGCGACCAACTCGGGGCCCGGCGCAGCATGCTGGAGAACAACCCCTATCTGAAGTCGGCCCAGTCCGATGTGATGGCCGCCGAGAGCCAATACGAAGTGGCCAAGTCGCCGTTCTACCCACGCTTCGATGCCGAGGCGGCGGTGGGTGCCAATAACAATGTGCAGGGCGACCTGGGCCACGACAACGAATGGCGGGTGGGCGTGGTGATGAACTACAACCTGTTCCGTGGCGGCAGCGACAAGGCCCGCCTGGCGTCGGACTCGCACAAGATCAACCAGGCCATGGACATCCGCAACAACGCCCTGCGCATGCTCAACGAGAACCTCAACCTGGCCTGGCACGCCATGGACAACGCGCGCATCCAGACCCCCACCGCCCGCGAATACGCCGAGACCACCCAACGCGTACGTGCGGCCTACCAGGACCAGTTCGGCCTGGGCCAACGCACCCTGCTGGACCTTTTGGACAGTGAAAACGAGCTGTACAACGCCAACCGGCGCTACACCGAAGTGCGCTACACCGAAGAGTTCTCCATGTACCGCGTGCTGGCCAACATGGGCGAGCTGCTGAACAAGGAGCGCGTGGTGGTGCCGGCCGAAGCCATTGCCCAGTCGGAAGTCAAAAGCGAAGCCCACCTGCCTGACCTGAAGTAGCCACGACCTGGAGCCGATCGCCGTGAGCCAGATGGAACCGCTGAACCCGGGTGTCGACCCGCGCCAGAGCTTTGATGACCCATTGCTCGACGGCCTGCTGATCCTGTGCAAGCTGCACGGCCGTACCGTCAGCCGTTCCAGCCTGAGCGCCGGACTGCCCTTGGCAGAGCAGCGCCTGGGCCTGGACTTACTGCCACGGGCGGCGGCCCGGGCCAGCTTGCAGGCGCGGGTGTTGCGCCGGGACTTAAAGGCCATCTCGGCGCTGAACCTGCCGGTACTGCTGCTGCTTAACGCCGGCCGCTGCGCGGTGCTGCGGCGCTGGGGCGAGAATGGCCAGGCGCTGATCCTGCCCAGCGAAGCCGAAGGCGGCGAACAGTGGGTCAGCCGCGAGGAGCTCGAAGCGGCCTACAGCGGCCAGGCCCTGTTCGCCCGGCCCCGCCACGAGATCGAAGACCTGCGTGCGCCGCTGGTGCCGCGGGTCGAGGCGTGGTTTCGCGATACCCTGAAACTGTCGCGCTGGCTATACAGCGACGCGATTCTCGCCAGTTTGCTGATCAACCTGCTGGGCCTGATGGTGCCGCTGTTCGTCATGCAGACCTACGACCGCGTGGTGCCGAACCAGGCCATCTCGACCTTGTGGGTGCTGGTGATCGGCCTGCTGATCGGCACGGGCTTCGAGCTGGTGCTGCGGGTGGTGCGCGCCCATCTGCTGGACACCGCCGGCAAGAAGACCGACGTGATCCTGTCGGCGACCCTGTTCGAGCGCATCACCGGTATGTCGATGAAGGCGCGCCCCGCGACCATCGGCGGTTTTGCCCAGAGCATCCATGACTTCCAGGGCCTGCGCGAATTCCTCACCGCCGTGACCCTCACCAGCCTGATCGACCTGCCCTTCGCCGTGCTGATGCTGGTGGTGATCGGCCTGCTCGGCGGCTGGCTGGTGATCATCCCGTTGTGCGCATTCCCGCTGACCATCGGCTTTGCGATGCTGATCCAGGCGCGCCTGCGCGACACCGTGCAAAAAAGCCTGAGCCTGGGCGCCGAACGCCAGGCGCTATTGATCGAAACCCTCAGCGGCCTGGAAACCCTCAAGGCCTGCAGCGCCGAAAGCGAGCGCCAGCACCAGTGGGAAAGCACCCATGGCGCCCTCACCCGCCTCGACAGCCATGCGCGCAACCTCTCGGCGCTGGCCACCAATGGCACGCTGTTCATCCAGCAGTTTTCCGGGATGGCGACCATTGTTGCCGGGGTGTACAGCATCATCGCCGGCAGCCTCAGTGTCGGCGCGCTGGTGGCCACCTACATGCTCGGCAGCCGGGTATTAGCGCCGCTGGGGCAGATCGCCGGGTTGATCACCCGCTACCAGCAGGCGCAATTGACCATGCGCAGCACCGATGCGCTGATGGCCCTGCCCCAGGAGCGCGACCCGCAGCAGCGCCCACTGGAACGCACACAACTGAGCGGCGCCCTGGAAGTCAGCCAGGTCACCTTCCGCTACGCCGGGCAAAACGCCCCGGCCCTGAGCCAGGTCGGTTTCCAGCTCAAGGCCGGCGAGCGCGTGGGGATTATCGGCCGCAGCGGCTCGGGCAAAAGCACCCTGGGCCGGCTGGTGATGGGCTTTTACGCGCCAGAAGAAGGCCAGCTGCTGCTCGATGGCCTCGACCTGCGCCAACTGGATGTGGCCGACCTGCGCCAGCAAGTGGGTTATGTGGCCCATGATCTGCCGCTGTTGGCCGGCAGCCTGCGCGATAACCTGACCCTGGGCGCGCGCTATATCAGCGATGCGCGGATGCTCGAAGTGGCCGAACTGACTGGCGTCAGCGAACTGGCCCGCCAGCACCCCCAAGGCTTCGACCGGCCGGTGGGCGAGCGCGGGCAACTGCTGTCCGGCGGCCAGCGCCAGGCGGTGTTGCTGGCCCGCGCGCTGCTGCTCGACCCGCCGATCCTGCTGCTGGACGAACCCACCAGCGCCATGGACAACAGCAGCGAAGAAACCCTGCGCCAGCGCCTGGAGCTATGGGTCAGGGGCAAGACATTGCTGCTGGTCACGCACCGCACCTCGATGCTCAGCCTGGTCGACCGCCTGATCGTGCTGGACAACGGCCGCATCGTGGCCGACGGCCCCAAAGAAAGTGTGATCGATGCTCTGCGCAAGGGCCGTGTCGGCTCGGCCGCCGTCTAGGAGCCCCACCATGTCAGCCACTCCCGCGTCACCGGGCTATTTCAAGAGTTTTGGCAAAACCGCCGACAGCGAATTCATGCCCGAACTGGCGGGCGCTGCGCTGCAGGACTCGCCGCGCCGTTCACGGATTATCGTGTGGCTGACCGCCGGCCTGATCATCTGCGCCCTGCTGTGGGCCAACTTTGCCGTGCTCGATGAAGTGACCATGGGCGAAGGCAAGGCCATCCCGTCGAGCAAGGTGCAAGTGATCCAGAACCTGGAAGGCGGCATCGTCACCCAGATCTACGTGCGCGAAGGGCAGATGGTGGACAAGGGCGACAAACTGCTGCAACTGGACGACACACGGTTCCGCTCGAACAAGGGCGAAAGCGAAGTCGACCGGTATGCCCTCACCGCCCAGGTCGAACGCCTGTCGGCCGAGGCCGAGGGGCGGCCGTTCAAACTGTCCGATGAAGTGATCGCCAAGGCCCCGCAAGTGGCCGAGGACGAACGCTCGCTGTTTGAACAACGCCAGCGGCGCTTGAGCAGCGAGCAACGGACCTTGAGTGAACAATTACGGCAGAAAACCCAGGAGCTGGCGGAGTTCCGTTCCAAGCAGGGCCAATTCAGCTCCAGCCTGGCGCTGCTGCAACAAGAGATGAACATGTCGGCGCCGCTGGTGGGCACCGGCGCGGTGTCGCCGGTGGAAATCCTGCGCCTCAAACGCAGCGCCGTGGAGATCCGTGGCTCGCTGAACGCCACCACCCTGGCGATCCCCCGGGCGGAATCGGCGATCAATGAGATCAAGAGCAAAATCGACGAGTCGGTGCAAAGCTTCCGCTCGGAAGCGGCCAAGGAACTCAACGAAAAACGCACCGACCTGTCAAAAATCACCGCCTCGAGCATCGCCATCGACGACCGCGTCAGCCGCACCACCGTGGTCTCCCCGGTGCACGGGGTGATCAAGCAATTGAAGGTCAACACCATCGGCGGCGTGGTCCAGCCGGGCAGCGACATGGTGGAAATCGTCCCGCTGGAAGACAACCTGCTGATCGAGGCCAAGGTGCGCCCCCAGGACGTGGCGTTCTTGCATCCGGGGCAAAAGGCGATGGTCAAGTTCAGTGCCTATGACTACACCATCTACGGCGGGCTGGCGGCGAAACTGGAGCTGATCGGCGCCGATACGATTACCGACGACAAGGGCAACAGCTTCTACCTGATCCAGGTGCGCACCGATAAGAACCATCTGGGCGGGGAGAAAAAACCGCTGCTGATCATCCCCGGGATGGTGGCGACGGTGGATATTATTACCGGGGAGAAAAGCGTGCTGGATTACTTGCTCAAGCCGGTGCTGAAGGCACGCACGGAGGCGATGCGTGAGCGTTGAGGCTGAGCCGGATACGCGCTTGACTACACCGTAGACGCCCCTTGGGCTGCCACATAACGAGGGGCACTAGTTCCTCAGATGCTCCCTGAACAGTGCAGGATCGAGCAACCAGTGCTCCATATCGATCATTCCCTGAGCATTCAGGCGGGTTCGTAGCCGAACCAATACTCGCTCCAGCGTACCGTCGTCTTTCCAGTCACGATAACGCTGATACACCGTCGACCATGCTCCAAACCGCTCCGGCAGGTCACGCCATGCAGCACCGGAACACAAGATCCAGAATATCCCGTTGAGCATCAGCCGATCATCATGACGAGGTCTACCTGTTCTTCGTGGTGGAACCATCAGGTCCATGATTAAACTCCACGCCCAATTGGGAAGTTCGTAGCGCCTATTCATAAGTGTCTCCTTTCATTCGGGCGAGTTACCTACCAAGGAAAAGCCAGTTGAATATCGTTCTCGACCTTCCTTCGGACTTTTACCGAGAGCCCGATTAGCCGAACGGACCGGCCTTCGCGGCGGGTATCCCAAAGCAATCGACAAAGCGACGTCAAGGTGTGCAGGCAAAGGGCATTAGCAGGTGCTTGCATGGATGAAATCGAGAAATCTGAAAGTTTGAGTTTCACCAAATTCTTGGTTATCAAGTAATCATCACCCAACTCGGCAAGACGCTCCCTCAAGCCTTCCGATAAACATTCCAGCTCCATCAGGCAGTCACAAAGCGTTTCACAATCTACAGGCAGGGTTCTTTCAATTCCGACGGACTTAATATCGCTGCCCCGCTCGTCAGGCTCTTCGATACCCTGGCAGCGCTCCCAGACATAAAACCCATGCACGCCGAGATAACGCATCAGCGCCGGAATTTTCTCCTCGGTAATATCTTTGCATTGTCGGCAGCCCAGGTTTTGCAGCACGGCATAAGTCTTGGGGCCGACCCCCGGAATTTTACGAATATCCAACTCATCGAGAAATCCCTGGACCCGGCTCGGCGTAATGACAAACATTCCATTGGGCTTGTGCACTTGCGAGGCAATCTTGGCCAGGTATTTCAACGGCGCAACGCCTGCCGATGCCGTCAGCCCCAGTTCTTGCTGAACCGCCGCGCGAATATGTGCAGCGATATGGGTCGCCGACCCATTGAAGCGAGTTTGCCCGGTGACTTCCAGAGAAGCTTCATCCAGCGACAGAAACTCGATTTTATCGGTATAGCGCCGGAATATTTCGTCAAGCTTTCGCGTCACCGCCTCATAGGCCTCAAAGCGCGTTGGCAGCACCACTAAGTCTGGGCATAAGCGGTGCGCGGTCGCAGTTGCCATACCACTTTTGACCCCAAATGTCCGGGCGATATAGTTCGCGGTACTGATCACCCCGCGCTCAGCCACCGTACCGCCCACGGCGACCGGGCGAAGACGCAAATGGGGCGCGTCAAGGAGTTCGACGGAAACAAAAAAAGAGTCCATGTCGATGTAAATGAACTTGCGCTCGTTGGTGCCTGCCCTAGGCTGCCCGGTACGCATCGACATCAGACAGCTACGCCATCAAGCACGTGCACCTGCAAGGCCACCGAACCGCCATCACCCTGACGGTAATAGACACCCTGAAGATGGGGGGCAAACTCGGGATAGCAGTTAACCAAGGCCTGGACGGCCATCAGATAATCAATCAAAGATGCGTTCCAGAGCTCCCCAGGCACGATGCACATGATCCCGGGCGGATAGGGAATCACGCCTTCTGCAGCAACACAGCCTGCCGCGCAGCCAATATCAATGAGCCTGAACTGCCCACGTACAAAGGCCTGGTTTGCACTATGGGGCGTCAACATCGCGGGCACCGATACCATAGAGCTGAAGAGGTCCGATTGGAGTTTTTCAATCTGGTAGTGCTGGAACAAGTGGTTGATGGCACAGCACAACTCATGCAACGAAACGTCGGCATAACCCGGCTCCGCAGTTGCCAGCGACGGCAATACAGAAGTCGCCCCAGTGCCTTCGGCCAGCTCTCGCTCCAACCGCTCCAATGCACGCGCCACGCCAGTCAGTTGCGCAGCGCCGGAAGACGCAGATACCAGCAAGGTGAAGTTATAGAAGTCGGACTTTTCCGGTGTGTAGTTCATGTCTCGCAGATAGCGGGTAACAATGCTCGCGGGAATGGAAACATAGCCGGCATCGGCCGCAGCTTTACTCGCTCGAGTGGTGAACATAGCCTTGCACGGGTCCAGGTAGTGCAGACCCGCTTCGATTGAATTGGGGTGATGACTGACAGGACGAAAACCCTCGGTATAGGCCTCCACTGCATGCGTTGCCGCCGTCGCCACCCTTTGGCCGTAATAGGGCTTGATGATCCGGCAGCGTCGGCCAACCGCTCGCCTGAATTCGCAGGCCACAGCGACGGCGGCGCTCCATAGCCGCTGACCGTTGCCATTGGCATGGATGGCCGCATTGACCTCCAGTGACATGAACAGCGGATAGAACGGACTGGTCGAGGAATGCTGCATGAATGCGCTGTTGAACACAGCCCCTGAACAATAGTGCGGTTGAGACTGGATGTGCCTGTCCTTTTTATGGATTTGCGAGGCTTGAGAAAGGCCGGACATTTGTTTGTGGACGGACTGCGTCACGATGATGCCTGGCGCATTTGGCGAGAGTGGAATATGCAGCGGTGATCGCTGGGCAAGCGAATCGACAAAGGGTTCGTAACCCAACCACGCGGAATCGAACAGAACGTAATCGCAGAGGTGACCCATTCGTTGCAGTAACGCCCCGGCATCTACCACGACACCATCACAGGTGGCGTGCTGCACGATCGCCAGGCGAAATGGCCTTGGCTCCCGGGCCCTGATGGGGTCGATGCGTGCCGCCCTGGCTCTAAGCTGATCCTCGTGCAGGGCCCCCTTTCGGTACCCACCGAGTACCCCGCACTCGTCACGGAAGTTATCGAGGTATACGGCTCGCGCCGCGCTCTGGACTAGCGCCCCCAGATACACCGACTTGTGGTTGTTACGATCCATCAATACAAGGTCGCCGGCCGTGAGCAGCGCACTGGTGACAATCTTGTTGGCGGTCGAGGTGCCATTGAGGACAAAGTATGTTTCGTCGGCATTGAACACTTGGGCAGCAAGTTCCTCGGCCTGCTTGATGGGCCCCTCATGGCAGAGGACATCGCCTAGTTCGGGGGCTGCGTGGGGCACATCCACGTGAAAAACGCCGTCACCCAGCAGCGATTTGAAACGCCACCCGGCGGGATGCCCCTCCAGACACTGCCCACCTTGGTGACCTGGGCAGGCAAACGTAGGTCGTTTCCTTGAAACAAACTCAGCAATTGCCGAGCTGAATGGCGGCAGCGCTGTTGATTCAAAGTCTCTGGCGGCCTCCATGACACGGGCAATGGCACTCTTCGACAAAGGCAGTTGGAGCAGGATTGGCTCAAGACTGGCAAGCGCCGGCGGGAGCGCGTCGGGCTTAGGCCCCTGAAGTACAAACAGCGGAATCCGCCAAGTGCCGACACACTCCATCACACCGGGCCTCAAAGCGTCCTCCAAGTTTATAACGAGCGCGCTGGCCCTGAGCAAATCAGGGCATTGTGCAAACGCAACGACCGAGAGCCCCGACTGCTCGTCAAGGCACGCTGCCGGACTACAGACAATCGTTATCGGCATCATCTCTACCTAGCCTCCAACCCAATGGCGCAATACACAGCATAAAAGTCATACTGATAAACGTGGCCGGCCCGACAACCAGGAACATCAGGCTGGCAATAAGCCCCGACACGGCATCGCCAATGACCGCAGTGAAGTAGTACAAGGAAAAGTTCTTACCCACCTCCTGTGGCTTAGACAGGCATTGAATATTTGTGACAATTGCAATATCGACAAAGGCGCCGATAAAACCAACGCACAACAGCAAGCATAAGAATAGATAAGTGTTCAACTCTAGAGCGATGGCGGTGAGAAAAAAAAGCACGCCGTACAGTAACCAATAGCGAACGACCGCGCGCGCGCGGGTAATCGGGTTGAATTTCATATAAAGCATGCCGCCGGCCACCGTCCCCAATGCCAGCAGGGAATATATGTAACCCACGACGACTTCGGACTGAAAGCTCTGGATAACCGCCGCAGGCAATATGAAGCGTATGACCGACGTTGCAAACATCGCGCACAGCGTGGTGCAACAAATAACCGTAAACAACGGCATATTAAACTTGCGCAGCCTGCCGATATTAAGAGTGGCATCCTTGAAAGTGGCCCGTAGCTTTATCGGGACTCTCTCCGTTATCGGCGATGACAATAGCGTCAAGGCACAAGTGGCTGATACTAGTAAGCTAACGGCAAAAAACAAAAATACATAACTGGACGCCAACATCACTGTAACCAATGAAAATATCAACGGACCTATAATAGAAGAGACATCCTCAACCACTTGCACCCCACTATTTACAGCAGGCAAATCATCACCACTAACCACACCCGGAAAATAAGCGCGAAACGTCGGTGTATATAGACAATCCAGCGCCGTCATAAACATAGAGACCACGACCACTATTACGATAGTGGACTGACTAAACTCAAACACCCCGAACAACACCAACGCTACAATACACTTCAATAATTCAATAACGACAAGCGTGGTCTTTTTTTCAATATTGTCGGCCAGCCAGCCACCCAGCGGGGAAAACACTGCGCTGGGCAGGTAACGAAAAAAATACATGCACCCTATTAATAAAAGATCTGCATCAGCCAAGGTAACTACAGCTACAGCAAATGCGGTTTCAAATGCAAACTCACCGCTTTTTGAAAAAAAATAACCTGCCGAAAGTCGCCGAGTGGCGTGATTTAACATCAGTGCACGCATAGCCATCGCCTATTCAGTAGTCCTAACCTGCCGAATAAATCAGCTCATCCCGAGTTATATCTCGCCCATTAACACTAAGCCTTTCAAACACTATTTTCTTCAATATCTCTTGTTCACTTTCCGGAATCAGATAAAACATAATATTGCTGTACCACAGCCATCCCAACTTGGTCAGTTCAAAAGTTGTGGCGGTTTCAATAACCAGATCCGCTTCGATCAGTTCATTCATTCGTTGCAGCAATCCTTGGGGCAACTGACTCATCGCAATCTTGGATTTATGGATTACGCCATGATAAGGAAGCCGCAGGACAACAGGTTTGACCAGATCGAGCATCGGAGCATGCTCGCTAACCTGACAGATATACTCACCGGCAGTCATCCCTGCGATATATTGCTCACGCAACGAGGTATTGGTAATAACGTTTTGCGCAACTGAAGAGATAGCCCCAACACCGAAGCCCAATAAGTCGTGGTCGGTATATCCGTAGACGTGCTCGTGATAAATAAAGGAATACTCATGGGTTAGCAAAGGCGGTAGAGCTCCGGTGTACCGTACATACCCGTGCCCGTTATACGCAACATAGCCCTTATGCCGCATATGCTCGTCAATCATCAGTTTCATATTCAACTTACGCATGGCCGGAAAAACTTCGGCTGTGAGCGCCTTGATCTTTTTGTGGAGTTTGACCGATGTCACGACGTTGTTGATCGGATAAATATCAATATTACTAACGCCCAGTTCAACGGCCTTGTCAATATCCGCCAGGGTCTGAGCCTCACTGCTGCCATTCATACCGTACAGGATGTCGCATAAGACATGGTCGAATGTGGATACCAATAGATTGGCCGCACGATCGATTTGCGTTAAGTCTTCGCTGAGGTTGAACAATTTTCGCCAGCCAGGATCAACAGTCTGCAAGCCAAAACGCGCATGTGTGACGCCAATATCTGCGAGCGCAATACAACGCTCTCTCGTGACACTGGTAATATTGAATTCAAAAGAAAACTCCTCCACCGTCGACATATCGAAAGATCTATGTAAAGCCTCACCGATATCACGGATATTTTTTGGCGAAAGCAGTGAAGGTGTACCACCACCAAAGAAAATTGCTCTGATCGGTACGACTTTAAAGTCCATTAACTGGGATTTGTATTCGAGCTCTTTAATCAGCGCCTTGGTGTAACGATCAATATCCTCTTCGCTTTTGTACAACCCACGAGTGAATGGGCAAAATGAGCAAATAGCTTCGCAAAATGGTATATGAAAATAGAGTGCTCGAGAGGTCGCCTGAGTGTTGGCGCCTTTCAGCACGTCAGATAGTTTTGCTTCGCTGGGGCGAAAGACGTTCAGGGATTGCGAAGGAAAAAAGAAGTTATACAGCGGAAACTGGTAGTCAAATTTTATCAGCCCATTATTGACAAGTTTCATTTTCCACCTCCTGAATGAGAATAGCATTGCTTCCTCGGATCAGTGTTCGGGTGGCAACCTGCACGTCATTACCGAAAAACTCTCGTATCCCCTCGCTGATCGACACACTATGTGAACCACAGGTATAAACGTCGATGCTTATGTAGCGGTTTTCCGGGTAGGTGTGATAGGAAAGATGTGACTCGCAAAGTAGATAGAGCCCAGTCACACCCTCACCACCAACATTAAATTTATGCACCAGATGATTGAGCACCGTAAAGTGTGAGCGCTGTAACGTGCCGAGAAAAAAATTGTGCAGCGCAGGTGCATCTTTTAACAACCGGGCATCTGCACCGCTAATATCCCAAATTGTGTGATATCCATAGTCGTCCATATACACACTACTCCTAACCATAAGTTATGGAGCTCTCGTAAACAAAGAACAGGGAGGGAGCCCCCCCTATTCTTCCTCATGCTTACCAGAGGCAAACGCCTTTAGTGGTAACGCCCGTCACTTCAGTTTTAAACAAATCGATTGCAGAGTTCATAGCAAGATCCTTGTTCAAGTTAAAGTATTGCCCGGGGTTAACGGACACTTTAAAACTAGCAGGTCGCTTTTATCGACAGCTCCGAAAAATGTAAAAAAATATTTCATATCAAAGCAATATTAATCATTACAAAACAGCTACACTCAGCGCCATGAGCAACATGGTAATGCGATATGAATTTTCGCTCTCCCCATAGACGCTTCCAACGCTTACAAAAACCAACCAAAGAAATTTCCCACAGATAGTTTTCGTACAAACTTGAAAGTCAAATAATTAAAAATCCATATCCTACACATCAACCAGAAACTTCTTTCTTCCCTTACTCCGTAGTAGCCCTTAACACCAAAAAACGGCAGGGCATCAGGCGGCTCAATTATGAGGGCCCGCATCACCATGATTGCGCTGAAAAACCGCCTCCCCCATCGCCGCAATCTGCCCCTCGATCAACGCCTCGAACGGCCGCAACAACGGCTCGAATGACTGCGGCGCCTCCAGCACCTGCAACGCCTGCACAATCGCCTCTACTGTCGATAAAGCCCCCGGCCCCGGCGCCTTGCGCAGCCGGTAGCGAGACACCGCGCCCGCCGCCAGCGTCACCCGGGGCAACGCCGCCAGCAGCGGGTTGAGGTGCAGCAGCTTGCGCGCCTTGCGCCAGGTGCCGTCGGGCACTACCAACAACAAGGGTTCGTCGGATGGGCTGTAGGCCTGCAGCGGTTGCGCCTCTTCGGCGGGAAACAGCAGCCGCGCCTGATACCCCGGCGGGTTGAGCAAGGTGGGCAAGTCCTCGAAGACTTCACCCACCACCAGTTGCGCATTCATCAGGCCCAGCGCAGCCAGGCGCGCGGTATTGAGTGCATGGTTGACCTCGCTGGGATGCTGCAACAGCAACACCCGGGTGCGGCTGTCCAGGCTCGGGATCAGGGCACACAGGCAGTGAGTGGTCGGCCGCAGGCAGCGGGGGCATTGGGGTCTGGACATATTCAGGCCTGATTGAGCTGTGCTTTGAGTAAATCGCGGAAGGTCTGGATCAACGGCTCGCGGCTGCGCCCACGGCGCATGATCAGCGAAAACGGCGCCTGGTAGCCAAAGGTCGCCGGCAATAGCACCCGCAAGTCGCCTTTGTCGACCCAGGCCTGGGCGTAGTGTTCGGGCAAGTAGCCGATGTAGGCGCCGGACAGCACCAGGATCAACTGCGCCTCCATGCTTTCCACGGTGGCGGCGCTGTGTTTGAAGCCGTGGCGCGCCAGTTCCGCCTGGCTCCAGTAACCGCGCCCGACCATGCGTTGCTGGGTAATCACCGGTTCCGGGATGCGCCGCTCGCTGAACAGCGGGTGGCGCGAGCTGCAATAGAGCCAGTGCTGTTCGCGGTACAGCGGCATGTAGAGCAAGCCGCTCATGCGGTTGGAGAAGGCACCGATGGCCAGGTCCAGACGATTGTCCTGCACCCCCAGTTGCAGTTCGTAGGGGCTCATCACCGACAAGTGCAAATGCACCGCCGGGTGCTCAAGGCTATAGGCGCCGATGACTTCGGCGAATGGCAGGGCCTTGTCGCTGACGGTCGAATCAAGCACGCCCAGTTTGAGCGTGCCGCGCAGTTCGCCCTTGAGCGCCGCCGCGTATTGCTCGAAGCCCTCCAGTTCGCCCAGCAGGCGCAAGGTTTCCTGGTGAAACAACTCACCCTTGCTGGTCAGGCTGAAGCCGCCACGCCCGCGATGGCACAGCACCAGGCCCAACGCGCCTTCCAATTGGCTCATGTAAGTGCTGATGGCCGAGGTCGACAGGTTGAGCTCGTGCTGGGCACTGGCAAACCCTTGGTGGCGCACCACGCTTGCGAAGATGCGCAGCAGTTTCAGGTCGGGCAAGGCATTAGCCATGGGCGCTCCAGGCAAAAAATCAGCTGACAGGTCGTGTGGAGTCTACCCCAGGCATTAGTTCAGAAAAATCTGAACTAAGTATTTCCCCACAGCGATTCTTCCCTTGCCTGGCATTTCGCAGAATCGGCCTCTGATAACCACAACAACGATGAGGCACTGCCGTGGACAAGATTTTTCACCAACCACTGGGCGGCAACGAAATGCCGCGCTTTGCCGGCATCGCCACGATGATGCGCCTGCCCCACCTGCAAACCGCCGCCGGCCTGGATGCGGCCTTTGTCGGCGTGCCCCTGGATATCGGCACCTCGCTGCGCGCCGGCACCCGCTTCGGGCCGCGTGAAATCCGTGCCGAGTCGGTGATGATCCGCCCCTACAACATGGCCACCGGCGCCGCGCCGTTCGACTCGCTGTCGGTGGCCGATATCGGCGATGTGGCGATCAACACCTTCAACCTGCTGGACGCCGTGCGCATCATCGAAGAATCCTACGATGAAATCCTCAAGCACGACGTGATCCCGCTGACCCTGGGCGGCGACCACACCATCACCCTGCCGATCCTGCGGGCGATCCACAAGAAGCACGGTAAGGTCGGGCTGGTGCATATCGATGCCCATGCCGACGTCAACGACCATATGTTCGGCGAGAAAATCGCCCACGGCACCACCTTCCGCCGGGCCGTCGAAGAGGGCCTGCTCGATTGCGACCGCGTGGTGCAAATCGGCCTGCGCGCCCAGGGCTATACCGCCGAAGACTTCAACTGGAGCCGCAAACAGGGGTTCCGCGTGGTCCAGGCCGAAGAATGCTGGCACCACTCCCTCGCGCCGTTGATGGCCGAAGTGCGGGAAAAGGTCGGCGGCGGCCCGGTGTACCTGAGTTTCGACATCGACGGCATCGACCCAGCCTGGGCGCCCGGCACCGGCACCCCGGAAATCGGCGGGCTGACCACCATCCAGGCGATCGAGATCATCCGTGGCTGCCAGGGCCTGGAGCTGGTGGGTTGTGACCTGGTGGAAGTTTCGCCGCCCTACGACACCACCGGCAATACCTCGTTGCTGGGTGCCAACCTGCTGTACGAAATGCTCTGCGTGCTGCCTGGCGTCACGCACCGTTGATGTAGCGCGCCACCTGATCAGTCAATAAAAACAATAACTGGAGAGCGCCACCATGGCCCTGGATCTATTCATCGTATTTATCTACGCCGCCGGCATGCTCGTGCTCGGCTATTTCGGCATGCGCCGCGCCAAGACCCATGAAGACTATCTGGTCGCCGGGCGCAACCTGGGGCCGACGCTGTACATGGGCACCATGGCTGCGACGGTACTGGGCGGCGCGTCCACGGTGGGCAGCGTGCGCCTGGGTTATGTACATGGCATTTCCGGTTTCTGGCTCTGCGCAGCGCTAGGTACGGGGATCATTGCGCTGAACCTGTTTCTCGCCAAACCCTTGCTCAAGCTGAAAATTTTCACCGTGACCCAGGTCCTGGAGCAACGCTACAACCCCACGGCCCGCCAGGCCAGCGGGCTGATCATGCTGGCCTATGCGCTGATGCTGGCGGTGACCTCGATCCTGGGGATCGGCACCGTACTGCAAGTGATGTTCGACCTGCCGTTCTGGGCCGCCATCCTGCTGGGCGGTGGCGTGGTGCTGGTGTATTCGACCATCGGTGGCATGTGGTCGCTGACCTTGACCGATATCGTGCAGTTCGTGATCAAGACCGTCGGCCTGATGTTTATCCTGCTGCCGATCTGCCTGTACCGCGTGGGTGGCTGGGATGAACTGGTGGCCAAGCTGCCGGCAGCCAGCTTCAGCTTTACCAGCATCGGCTGGGACACCATCATCACCTACTTCATGATCTACTTTTTCGGCATCCTGATCGGCCAGGACATCTGGCAACGGGTGTTTACCGCCCGTGACGCAAAGGTCGCCCAGTATGCGGGGACCTTCGCCGGGTTCTACTGCATCCTCTACGGCCTGGCCTGTGCCCTGATCGGTATGGCCGCTCATGTGCTGATCCCGGACCTGGACAACGTCAACAACGCCTTCGCCGCCATCGTCAAACTGTCGTTGCCCGACGGCTTGCGTGGCCTGGTGATCGCGGCGGCGCTGGCGGCCATGATGTCCACCGCCAGCGCCGGCCTGCTCGCCGCCTCCACCGTGCTAACCGAAGACCTGCTGCCACGCCTGCGCGGCGGCAAGCAGTCGAGCCTGAACATCAACCGCCTGTTCACCCTGCTGACCGGCATCGCTGTACTGGGTATCGCCCTGGTGGTCACCGATGTGATCAGCGCCTTGACCCTGGCCTACAACCTGCTGGTCGGCGGCATGCTGATCCCATTGATCGGGGCGATCTACTGGAAACGCGCCACCACCTCGGGCGCGATCAGCGCCATGGCATTGGGGTTTGTCACGTCCCTGGTGTTTATGATCAAGGATGGTTTGGAGGCCAACACCCCGATCTACTACAGCCTGGGCGTGAGTGTGGTGAGTTTTGTGCTGGTGAGTGTGCT
Organism: Pseudomonas sp. GW821-FHT01D09; assembly: GCF_059422465.1. NCBI lineage: Bacteria > Pseudomonadati > Pseudomonadota > Gammaproteobacteria > Pseudomonadales > Pseudomonadaceae > Pseudomonas > Pseudomonas sp. GW821-FHT01D09. The sequence goes on along the minus strand of NZ_JBWKWY010000004.1, from coordinate 216,130 downwards.
GTCGCGGCGGCCAGAGGCCACGGCGGCCGACGTGGCTTGAGTCAAGCTTGCTTGAGCGGGTGCGACGGGGGGCGTCGCATCCGTTTTTTGTTTAACTCCCAGGGCTTTCAAACAGGTCGCCGCACTCGTCACAAGCAAAGTACTGCTCTGCCGCCGAACACCGGATGACCCCAGTGGCTCCCGCCCTCACCTGCCATGTACATATATGCCCGTTGTACTTCAGGTTGCCCTCCAGATAACAAGGCGCCCACTCGTAACGGTCATGCAGGGTGCGGCTATCAATCTTCGACGCCCGTTGGAAAAACGCCTGCACATGGCTTGGGTCGAGGGGCACGTCAGAAGGCCGGCAACTCTCGGGCTCCTGGGATTGGAAGCTTGAGATAACAATATTTTCAAGGTTGGGGGCGTGCAGATCCGTACATCCCGCAAGAACCAGTAATGCACCTATCGGCCACGCTTTGATGGTTATCATTCCCACACCGCACTACTGGCTTCACCCGGGTTTTTATAGGATATCTGCGGGTGCCTGTAGACATCACCCGAGGACAGGTTGAAATGAACATATAACTCGTTGACGAGCCATTGAAGGGATTGGTTTTGCACGAGGGTAACGGTCTCATACCGAGAGGTATCCAAGTGTTTGCCCACCAATTCGATGCCAATAGAGTCGGAGTTCACAGGATAGCGTTCAGGGTAGCTTTTTGCTCGCTCATATGCGTCCAACGCCTTGATCTGCGCAGTCCACGATAACGCTTGAATGCGGGCCATCTGAGCGCTGTCACATGATTTTTTATCAATTGCCAGACACTTCGAGCGAATGAGCTTTCCAACGTGGTAGCAGCGTTTTTTCAAGCTAGCCGTTTGGTAAATAAAGCCATTTTTATCAATCAGAAAGTGCGCACCGCTGCCTTTGGCGAGGTAACCGTTGAACGTATGTTGCGCCGTAGGTGCATCCGTCTGGTGGACAACTAAAGCATGTACCGTCTGCAAATCCCCATGTTCAATCGCGTAAAACCGACGCAGTACCACTTTGTCGGAAACCAGCATTCCATCATTGTTAACAAACGACATAGCCCTGTCTTCCTTCCTTGAAGAGAGCAGGAATATAAAGCGTCCAAATACGAAAAAGGTCGGGGGAGCAGACAAAAGGAAACGTCCGACCAGAATACTTCCAGGGTCAGACAAAGCGAGCGCAACTTAATTTAGAAACCGGGTCTTCGACTGGTGCGCAGCCATCACATACAAGCGCGCCCACCCACCGTGTTCCCGGGACAGTATGACGAGCAATCGCGCCCAAACACCAATGTCTGAGCGCTTTTCCGGGCTTACCTGCGACGCGGGCGGCGCTGTTCGTCATCGGTGCGGATAGGCACCGGTTGCAGCGGTGGCTCGATCAAGCCGAGTGCGACGCCGAGGTCGTGCAGCCAGTTTTGCAGTTTCTCTTTCATGGTGCCCCCTTTGAGGGTAGTGCCGAGCAGCTGGAATTCTGTGGCTGCTTCCTACAGATAGTAGTACTAAGTCCCACGTAATGCTTGCCTGAAACCGCAACGAACCATTACTGAATTGATACAAATCCTGACGGGGCGGTCAGGCAAGCGCCCGGGTCTCTTGTACAGGCCGCGCCTTGCCCGCTTGCTGCCGCTCAATCCATGCATTGAGATTAGCCCCAAGCCTGCCTTTGCGCCACATCAGCCAGGGGGCATGGGCAACAATCGACATGCAGTCCGATAGTAGCGGGCTTACGGCAAGGGGCAATCAGCTCAGTTCAATGCGGTCGGCATGAATCACGATCTGACCCTGCTTGTACAGCGCACCAATGGCCTTCTTGAAGTTACCCTTGCTCACGCCAAACAAGTTGCTGATCACGCTCGGGTCGCTCTTGTCGCTGACCGGCAAGCTGCCGTTGTTTTCCCGCAACTTGGCGAGGATCTTCGAGTTCAGGCTGGACGCCGCTTGCTCGCCGACCGGTTGCAGGCTCAGGCTGATATTGCCGTCGGCGCGGATTTCCTTGATGAACCCCTTCTCTTCCTTGCCCGGACGCAGGAACTTGAACACTTCGTTCTTGTGGATCAGGCCCCAGTGCTTGTTATTGATGATTGCCTTGAACCCCATGTCGGTGGCTTCGGCAACCAGCAGGTCGACTTCCTGGCCCACGGTGTAGTTGGCTGGCGTCTTGTCCAGGTAACGGTCCAGGCGTGCCGTGGCGGTGATGCGTTTGGTGTGTTTGTCGAGGTAGACGTGCACCACGCAGTACTCACCGGCGGTCAGTTGGCGCTTTTCCTCGGAGTAAGGCAGCAGCAGGTCCTTGGGCAGGCCCCAGTCGAGGAAGACCCCGATGCTGTTGACTTCAACCACTTTCAGGCTGGCAAACTCGCCCACCTGCACTTTTGGTTTTTCAGTGGTGGCGATAAGTTTGTCATCGCTGTCCAGATAAATAAAAACGTTAAGCCAGTCTTCATCTTCACTGGGAATATCTTTGGGAATATAACGATTGGGCAAAAGGATTTCGCCTTCTTGCTCACCGTCCAGATACAAACCAAAGTTAGTGTGTTTAACCACTTGCAAACTGTTGTAGCGCCCGACTAAAGCCATTTCCAATACCCTCATTGCGTGGGCGGCATTCTACCCGAGTTGAAGGCGGCGGTCCCGTGTCCGGGCGCGCAACCCTGAAAAAACGCGGGTTTGCCGGGCAGTGGTCGGCAATTGCCCCGCTCGTCAGGTCGAGCCCCTGCCGTGCTGCGATGGCCAGGGGCTATTTTTGCCCATGGGTTTCTATTTAAAACAGCGAGTTAGGGGCTCGACCAAAGACCAACTTCGGGCATTTATAATCGCGCCGCTTATTCCTGGGAGATATTTACCAAGCAATTGTCAAGCATTTCATGTACGATGCCTGGCCAAGTTAATTTTCTACAGGTTAGTGGCCGCCATGCGCGTAAAAGCATCCAACAGCAAAGCAAAGCCAGCTCCCGCCGTTGAAACCAGCGAATCGATCAACAACCAAATCGCCGCGTTCCTCAAGTCCGGCGGTGAAATCCAGCAGATCGCCAAGGGCGTGAGCGGCCAGACCTTCGGCCCGTCCAAGCAGATCACTCTGGGTAAGAAGTAAGCGCGCAAAGCCGCCTACGCACCCCACCTGGTCCCTAAGCGCCTTGCCTATCAAGGCGCTAGGACTAGAGCCAGCAACATCCCCCCGACACACATTCAACCACGCCAATCGACGAACGGGCCTCAATCCCTGGCTTTCGCCGGTATGCTTGCACACGTCTAGACCGGGCGTTTGCCCGATTCCTTCGGTTACTGCTCCTCGCTTTTCATGGAGTGATGCATGCTCAAAACCTGCATTTTCCTGGTCAGCGCCCTGCTCGCCAGCCCCCTCGCCCAAGCGCAGGTTTTCCAGCGTGAACTGGGCGACGTCGACTTGAAGCTGGGGACCACGCCCAGCCGCAGCATGGCCCAGGGCCTGGTCAAACCCACTGCCCCGGGCAGCAATGCATTCCACGGCGGGCTCGACCTCACCCACGCCAGCGGCCTGTATTTCGGCCAGTTTTCACCGAGCATGGGCCTGTCGCCTGCCAACAACCTGGAAGTCGACTCCTATATGGGGTTCAAGCGCCCGTTCGACCAGACCCTGGGCTATGAACTGGGGATGATCCACTACAGCTACCCCAAGCTGAGCCCCCTCGACAGCCAGGCGTTCTACGGCGGCTTGAACCTACTGGGCAATCGGTTTGGCGTGTCACTGGGCAACGACCCCGACCGCCGCGACAGCACCCTGTTTGCCGACCTGGGCGGCACCCAACCGTTTGGCATTGGCGTGAGCATGAAGTACACCACTCATCAGTTAGGCGCCCCGGCCTCGGTGGAGGGCGGCTCGATCCGTGGCTTCAGCGATTGGTCGGTGAAATTCTCCCGACCGTGGATGGGCATGGACCTGGACCTGATCTACAGCGACTCCAGCCTCAGCGGCAGCGACTGTTCGGCCTACTCTGGACACAATTCGCAATGCGATGGCCTGTTGACCCTGAAGGCCGAGCGGTCGTTTTATTGATGGGCTGAACTGTCACGCCCCCGGCGGGTTCAGATAAACATCCCTGGTCTGCGCAAGGACTCGCCCATGCTGCGTCGGTTAAGAATCCTGGTGGCCTTGCTGGTCCTGAGCCTCCTGCTTGCCGGTTGCAACCGCGTGGGCCTGGCCTACCGCAACCTCGACGTGATCATCCCCTGGACCCTCAACGACTACCTGGACATGAATGCCGGGCAGAAAAGCTGGTTCAACGACACCCTCAAGGAACACCTCGCCTGGCACTGCACCACCCAGTTGCCCGGCTACCTGGGCTGGCTCGACCGCCTGCAACAGATGGTCGTCCACCAGCAAGTCAGCGATGTCGCCCTGCAAACCCGCACCCTCGAAGCCAAGCAGGCAATCGCCGACGTCGCCCGGCAAATCACCCCATCGGCCATCGAACTGCTGCGCGGGCTGGATGAGCAGCAGGTGCGCGAGATGGAGGCAGCGCTGGCCAAGGACCTGCGCAAACGCCAGGACGAATACCTCAAGCCGCCCCTGGAGCAACAGATCAAGGACCGCAGCACGCGCATGAGCAAACGCCTGGATGCCTGGTTGGGCCCGTTAAGCGCCAGCCAGCAAGCGCGGGTGCTGGCCTGGTCCACCGCCCTCGGCGCGCAGAACCAGCAATGGATCGGCAACCGCGCCCAGTGGCAGGCGCAGTTCATCGCGGCGGTCCAGCAACGGGCCAGCAACGATTTCCCACGCAAGATGGAGCAACTGCTGGTAGACCGTGAAAGCCTGTGGACCGCGGACTATCGCCAGGCCTATGCCCAGACCGAAGCCGCCGCCCGCAGCCTGCTGGTGGACGTGATGGCCCAAAGCACGGCGCAGCAACGCCAGAAGCTGGTGCAGAGAATCGATAAGGTGCGCAGCGACTTCCAGTCCCTCAAGTGCCTCAAGGGCCGCGCAGCCTAGTCGGACGACATCGGGCCCAATGTCCCCAGCCCTGCCACCAACCCCAGGATCAGCAGCACCGCGCCAAACTCCAGGCTCAAACTGCGGCGCAGGGCACGACAGGCCATTGCCTGCTCGCCGGTCTCCACCGCCCGCAGCAGGAGCGGGCTCAGATGGAAGCGGTTGAGTGCCGCCATGGCCAACATCACCCCAAACAACGCCAGTTTCAGGCTGAATAAAATGCCGTAGGTGCTCTGGGTAATCCCGCCCAGCGTCGCCCCGACCACCAACAGGTAATTCACCACGCCAGTGACTATCAACACCGCTACCAGCACCGCGCCGACCACCTCAAAGCCGGTCAGCGCCCTGGCCAGGCTCCTCACTGGCGCAATGTCCTGCGTGTTTCCAGGCAGCAACAGCAACCCAAACGCCGCCAATGCCCCGAACCAGGCGCCGGCCGCCAACAGGTGTGCGCTGTCGGCCATCAAGTGCCAGACGCGCAGCGCCCCGTCACTCATCGCGCCGTGACCGGCCCAGGCCAGTGTCGCCAGGGCGACCCCGGCGGCCCAGGTCGCCAGCCATAGACTGCCGGTGGGCCATGCCGCACCGGTCATAACAGCCAGCACCGCGATCAACAACGCCCCGATACGCAGCATCCAGGTCAAGCCCAGCTCGGTCTGCCACAGCATCATCTGCACATGCGGCCCAAGGGCCTGCCACGCTTGCTCGCCGCTCATGGCCCGCGTCATCACCAGCAACGAAGCCATTGAAAGCAGCACACCCAGGATGGCCGTGCCGGCCAGCCAGCCCTTGATATTCAAGACCACACCGGACACTCGTTCCGACGCCTTCAAGCCATACAGAGCAAACAACCCCAAGCCAAACAGCAGCATCAGGTCCAGGTACAACGCAAACCGCAAGGCGATACCCAGTAAGTCACTCATGGCTGGACGCTGAACACCACATTACCGGTGATGGGATGGGTATCCGACGACACCGCACGCCAGTCCACCCTGTAGGTCCCGACCGGCAGCGGCGCCGTGGGCTTGATCAGCATCACCTTGGGATCGCTGCCGCCCGACACGCTGGCCTTGACCGACATGGGCGAATGGGCCATGCCGGGCATCGCGGTCATGATCAGTTTGGCCCCGGAGAACTGCGTTATCAGGTTCTCCGAAAAATGCAGCTCGATGGTTGCGGGGGCAGCGCCCTTGGCCCCGTCGGCTGGCGATGAAGACAACAACGTCGGATGCGCCAATACCGGCACGCTCATCAACAGTCCAGCACACAGCGCAACCGCTTTAAACACAGACATGCAAGGCTCCTGGCCGCTCATGACGGCAGGTTATTAGTAAAGTGGTGTTCCATCAGAACCACAGGCGTACACCCAAGACCCAGCGCACCTCGTTGCGGTCCTCGCCCTCATCCCTGGCGTATTCGGCCGTCTGGCCGTAGGCGCGATTCCAGGTCACGCCGACATAAGGCGCAAACTCACGGCGGATTTCGTAGCGCAGCCGCACCCCGAGCTCGGTGTCTGCCAGGCCGGAACCGATCCCGCGCCCGGGGTCGTTTTTCCCATAGAAGTTGGCTTCGGCGGTGGGCTGCAAGACCAGCCGGTTGGTCAGCAAAATGTCGTAGTCACCTTCCAGGCGCGCGGCGCTCTGGCCGCCTTCACCGACAAACAGCGTGGCCTCGGCTTCAAAGTTGTACAGGGCCATGCCTTGCAGGCCGAAGGCCGCCCACGTCTGACTGTCGCCTGGCTTGAAGTCCTGGCGCATACCGGCCACCACATCCCACCAGGGACTGATGGCGTGCCCCCATAACGCCTGGACCTCGGCCTTTTCGGTCTTGCCCTTGGCGCGCTCGCCCTCGGTGCGCAACCACAGGCGATCAATATCGCCGCCCACCCAGCCGTTGACATCCCACCCCAGGGCATTGCCATCGTCGGAGCCCTGCCATTCCAACTGATTGATGACAAACAACGAGTTGAGACCGCTGTCATGCACCTTGTGCCCACCCGGTGCGTTGTAGACCGCTGCACGGTCTGCGTCGGTCAACACCGGGATCGGCGTGCGACTGTGGCTGGTGGCCGCCGGCTTGGCGGGCGCCATGCCCTGCATCTGGCTGTGATCCATGGTTTGAGCAGTGGCCAGCGCCACCGGTGCACAGGTGGCGATCAGCAGTGCAACAGGTCGAAATAGATGGTTCATGGTCGGCTCCTCACTCTTGCACCCGGACTTCACGGAACATGCCCATTTCCATGTGGTACAGCAGATGGCAGTGGAAGGCCCATCGCCCCAGGGCATCGGCCGTCACCCGGTAGCTGCGACGCGAGCCCGGCGGCATGTCGATCGTGTGTTTGCGCACCATGAACTGGCCGTTTTCGTCTTCCAGGTCGCTCCACATGCCATGCAGGTGAATCGGGTGGGTCATCATGGTGTCGTTGACCAGCACCAGCCGCACCCGCTCGCCATACGTCAGCCGCAGCGGCTCGGCATCGGAGAACTTCACCCCATCGAAGGACCAGGCGAACTTCTCCATATGGCCGGTCAGGTGCAACTCGATCGTGCGGCCGGGCTCGCGGCCATCGGGGTCTTCAAAGGTGCTGCGCAAGTCGGCATAGGTCAGGACCTTGCGTCCGTTGTTTCGCAAGCCAATCCCCGGGTCGTCGAGCTTGGGCGAGGTGCTCATCGCCTGCATGTCCACCAGCGGGTTGTTGCTTTCGCTGGCCGGATGGCTTTGCATCGGCATCGACATCCCCGCCATCGCGCTGTGGTCCATGCCGGGCATCGCACTGTGGTCCATGCCTGCCATGCTCTGGCCATCCATGCCGGACATGCCTTGCATCGCCCCGCCGTCCATCCCGGTCATCTGTCCATGGTCCATGCCCGGCATATCGCCCATGGCGCCGTGGTCCATGCCGCCCATCCCCATATCGTCCATGGTCAACCAGGGGCGCGGGTCCAGCGCTGGAACCGGCGCCAGCAATCCCGGCTGGCGGCTGAGGGTGCCGCGTGCATAGCCGGTACGGTCCATGGCTTGGGCAAACAGGGTGTAGGCCGCCTCGCTTGGCTCGACGAGCACGTCATACGTCTCGGCCACGGCAATGCGTAACTCATCCACATTGACCGGCTTTACCGGCAAGCCATCAGCCGCCACCACCGTCATCTTCAAGCCTGGAATACGCACATCGAAGTAGCTCATGGCCGAGCCGTTGATAAAGCGCAGGCGGATTTTCTCACCGGCGCGAAACAGCCCAGTCCAGTTTTGCGCAGGGGCCTGGCCGTTCATCAAATAGGTGTAGGTGGTGCCGCTGACGTCCGCCAGATCCGTGGGGTTCATCTTCATTTGCGCCCACATCAGGCGGTCGGCAGCCGTGGCCGACCAGCCCTTGTCGGCCACATCCTTGATGAAGTCGCCCACGGTGGGTTTATGCAGGTTGTAGTAATCGGACTGTTTCTTCAGGGTTTTCATCAGGGCGGCGGGATCTTCGTCGGTCCAGTCGCTGAGCATCACCACGTAGTCACGCTGGTAAGTGAAGGGTTCGGGCTCCTTGGGGTCGATCACCAGCGGGCCGTAGACCCCTTGCTGCTCCTGGAGCCCGGAGTGGCTGTGATACCAGTAGGTGCCGTGCTGGTTGACCTTGAACTGGTAGACATACACCCCGCCCGGCTCGATCCCCTTGAAACTCAGCCCCGGCACACCGTCCATGTTCGCCGGCAGGATAATGCCGTGCCAGTGGATCGACGTCGGCTCCGCCAGGCGATTGCGCACGCGCAGGGTCACGGTATCGCCCTCACGCCAGCGCAGCAGCGGGCCCGGCAAACTGCCGTTGATCGTCAACGCGGTGCGCACGTTACCGGTGATATTGACCGGGGTCTGGCCGATAAACAGCTCAAACTCGCTGCCCGCCAGCACACCCGGTTGCCCGGGGCTGGCCAGGGCCCAGACCGGCGGCCGCCACAGGCCCGCGCCGCCCAGCAGGCTGGCCGCAGCCAGGCCTTTGACGAAGGTTCGTCGAGAAGTGTTGGAGTACATGCCGATTCCGTTCCCGTCAATTGAATGACCGCAGAGTAGGGATCGACGCCTGTCAGTTGGCTTAGTGCCAGATTACCGATTTGACAGTTTCAACGGGCCCGGAGGCGATTGAGCTGAACTTTCTGCTGGCCGGCACGGCTCAAGGAACTGAAGGAAACGGCGGCCAAGGCGAAAAACTGAGGGCATAAAAAAACCGGACATTGTCCGGTTTTTTATGGCGCCACTTTTATTCAGCAGCCGGTGCTTCTGGCTTGCGGCGCTTGAGCGGCGCCATGCCGTCCTTGCTGACCAACGACAGGTTGTCGGTCTTCGGCCGGTTGGCGATCTTGCGCTTGGTCGGCGCCTTGGCACCGGTTTTTTTCTTGTCGCCCTTGGCGTCGACCTTTTTCTTCTTCACGCCCACAGCCTTGCCCGAGGCCTTGACCTTCTTCGGCCCGCTGTAGGTGCCTTTGACTTCCTTGATGGTACGGCGCTCGAACGACTGCTTGAGGTAGCGCTCGATGCTCGACATCAGGTTCCAGTCGCCATGGCAGATCAGCGAGATGGCCAGGCCATCGTTGCCGGCACGCCCGGTACGGCCGATACGGTGCACATACTCGTCGCCGCTGCGCGGCATATCGAAGTTGATCACCATGTCCAGGCCTTCCACGTCCAGGCCGCGCGCGGCGACGTCGGTGGCCACCAGGATCTTCACGCCGCCCTGCTTGAGGCGGTCGATGGCCAGCTTGCGGTCCTTCTGGTCCTTCTCACCGTGCAACACAAACGCCTTGTACTCCTGAGCCACCAGGCGCCCGTAGATACGGTCGGCCATGGCCCGGGTGTTGGTGAACACAATGGCCTTCTGATAGGTCTCGTTGGCCAGCAGCCAGTTGAGGATCTGCTCTTTGTGCACATTGTGGTCAGCGGTGATGATCTGCTGGCGGGTGGTCGAGTTCAGGTCGCTGACGTTATTGACCTGCAGGTGCTCGGGGTTGTTCAGGACCTTGGCGACCATCTCGCGCAGGGTCGAACCGCCGGTGGTAGCAGAGAACAGCATGGTCTGCTGGCGGTTGACGCACTCTTCGACCAGGCGCTGCACGTCGTCGGCAAAGCCCATGTCGAGCATGCGGTCGGCTTCGTCGAGCACCAGCACTTCGACTTCCTTGAGGTCCAGGTTGCCGGCGTTCAGTTGCTCGATCATCCGCCCCGGGGTGCCGATCAGGATATCCGGGACCTTGCGCAGCATGGCGGCCTGGACCTTGAAGTCTTCGCCACCGGTGATCAGGCCGGACTTGATGAAGGTGAACTGCGAGAAGCGCTCCACTTCCTTCAAGGTCTGCTGGGCCAGCTCACGGGTAGGCAGCAGGATCAGGGTCTTGATGCTGACGCGCACCTTGGCCGGGCCGATCAGACGGTTGAGGATCGGCAGGACGAAAGCGGCGGTCTTGCCACTCCCGGTTTGCGCCGTCACCCGCAGGTCACGCCCTTGGAGCGCGAGCGGGATGGCCGCAGCTTGCACAGGCGTAGGCTCGACAAATTTAAGCTCGGCCACGGCTTTGAGCAGGCGTTCGTGCAGGGCGAATTGGGAAAACACGGGTGCTACCTCGAAGAAATACAAAAAATCAGCTGCATAGGGTAACGGTTTCGGGCGCCCAGGCCGAGTTTCTTTACGCGAAGTGGGCCAAACAGATGGTTTTTTGTCAGGTGATTTGTCTGTCTGCACAACTTTGTAGCACTTAAATGCTCTAATCGCCCCGTCATGTCTTACAGAAGAATCGCGTTAAACCATGGATATCAAACAGCTCTGGCTCAACGTCCAAGACCTCTGGGGTGCCCTGGACCAACACCCGCTGCTGCATTCAAGCCTGGCTTTGCTGGTGCTGTTGGTGGTGGCCCTGCTGGTCGGACGGGTGGCACGCTACCTGATCCTGCACGCCGTCAAATTGCTTGGCCGCCAACCCGCCCTGCATTGGCTCAATGACCTGCGCCACAACAAGGTCTTTCATCGCCTGGCACAGATGACGCCGTCGCTGGTGATCCAGTTCGGCCTGCACCTGGTGCCAGAGCTGAGCAAGACCAGTGCGCTGTTTATCGGCAACGTGGCGCTGGCGTTCACTATCCTGTTCCAGGTCTTGGCCATGAGCGCCCTGCTCAACGCCCTGCTGGACATCTACGCACGCACCGAACATGCCCGCACGCGCTCGATCAAGGGCTATGTGCAATTGGCGAAAATGGTGTTGTTCGTGTTTGGCGCGATCATCATCGTCGCGACATTGATCGACCGCTCGCCGCTGTTGCTGCTGTCGGGCCTGGGTGCCATGTCGGCGGTGATCCTGTTGGTGTACAAGGACACGCTGCTGTCGTTTGTCGCCAGCGTGCAATTGACCAGCAACGACATGCTACGGGTCGGCGACTGGATCGAAATGCCCCAGGTCGGCGCCGATGGCGATGTGGTGGACATCACCCTGCACACGGTCAAGGTGCAGAATTTCGACAAGACCATCGTCTCGATCCCTACCTGGCGCCTGATGTCCGAATCGTTCAAGAACTGGCGCGGCATGCAGGCCTCGGGCGGGCGGCGGATCAAGCGCAGCCTGTTTATCGACGCGGCGGGCGTGCGCTTCCTGCGCGACGATGAAGAAGTGCGCATGACCCAGGTGCACCTGCTGACCGACTACATCAGCCGCAAGCAGGCGGAACTGAAGGCCTGGAACGAAGCCCAGGGCCACAGCGCGCAACTGTCGGCCAACCGCCGGCGCATGACCAACCTGGGCACCTTCCGTGCCTATGCCCTGGCTTATCTGAAGAGCCATCCAGATATCCAGCCGAACATGACCTGCATGGTGCGCCAGATGCAGACCACCTCCCAGGGCGTACCGCTGGAAATCTACTGTTTTACCCGCACCACGGCGTGGGCCGACTACGAGCGGATCCAGGGGGATATCTTTGATTACCTGCTGGCGGTGCTGCCGGAGTTTGGCTTGAGCCTGTACCAGCAACCCAGTGGCAATGACCTGCGGGCCGGGGTGCTGCCGGCGGTGTTGGGGGCCAGCCACCTGCCTGCCCCCGAAACAGCCGCACTGTAGATCGTTCCCACGCTCTGCGTGGGCACGCCTCCTGGGGCGCTCCGCGCCCCGCCATCTGGCCTGAGACGCGGAGCGTCACGGGCTGCATTCCCACGCAGAGCGTGGGAACGATCATTGCCGGCAGAGTGGCGTAGGGCGAATCCCCAACCGGCTGATCCACACCGCCGCCACAATCACCGCCCCGCCCAGGAACAACCGTCCCAACGGCTCATGCTGGTTCCAGATCAGCAGGTTGAGCAACAGCCCCACCGGCACATGCAGGTTATTCATCACCGCCAGGGTGCCGCCGTTGACCAGGCAGGCGCCCTTGTTCCACCAGTACAAACCCAACGCGGTGCTGACCAGGCCCAGGAATACCAACACCCCCCATTGCAACGGCGCTTCAGGCAGGAAGTTGGCCTTGCCAAACAGCAGGAACGCCGGCAACACCACGGCCAATGCCCCCAGGTAGAAATAACCAAAACGCCGGTAGTGCGGCAGGTCGCTCGGGTGCCGCGCCACCAGGCGCCGGTACAGCACTTGCCCGGCGGCGTAGGTGAAGTTGGCCAGTTGCAGCAGCAGGAACCCCATGAAGAAGTCCGGGCTGATCTGGTCAAAGCGGATCACCGCCGCCCCCGCCACCGCCACCAGTGCGGCAATCAACGCCCAGGGGTTGAAACGCCGGTTCAGCGCATCTTCGATCAACGTCACATGCAACGGTGTGAGGATGGTGAACAGCAGCACCTCCGGCACCGTCAACACGCGGAAGCTCAAATACAGGCACACGTAGGTCACGCCGAACTGCAACGCGCCGATCAGCAGCATGCCGCGCATGAAAGCAGGCTCCACCGAGCGCCAGCGGGTCAGCGGGATAAACACCAGCCCGGCCAGCAGCACGCGCACCAGCACGGCGAAATAGCTGTCGACATGACCGGCCAGGTATTCGCCGATCAGGCTGAAGGAAAACGCCTGGATCAGCGTGACAATCAGTAAATAGCCCATGTGCGCCTCGTATTGGAATGGGCGCGACAGTAGCGTTTTTCGCGGCGGGACGAAACTCAAGGCAAAAAAAACCCGACTTCGCTAAAGCGGCAGTCGGGCAGGAGCACTCAGGAGCAACGAGCGCAAAGGGAGGTTCGATACGCGAACTTGAAGGGCTGCGTGGTGTTATAGAAACATCACGCGATTATCTGGCGATTAACGCCTCAGGCCACCTGTGCCAGCAACGCCTTGGCGTGGTTCACGCCCTTTTCCTGGAAGTCGCCCCCCAGGTTCACCCCTTCGGCATGAATGAAGGTGACGTCATGGATGCCGACAAACCCCATGACCTGCCGCAGGTAAGGTTCCTGGTGATCACTGCTCGCGCCGGTGTGGAGGCCACCACGGGCGGTCAATACAAAGGCGCGCTTGCCGGTCAACAGGCCCTGGGAGCCGGTGGCGGTGTACTTGAAGGTCACGCCGGCCCGCAACACATGGTCGAGCCAGGCCTTGAGGGTGCTGGGGATGGCAAAGTTGTACATCGGCGCGGCCATCACCAGCACGTCGGCAGCCAGCAGTTCGTCAGTCAGGTGATTGGAGCGGTCCAGGGAAGCCTGCTCATCGGCGCTACGCCGTTCAACCGGCTTCATCCAGCCGCCCAACAGGTTGGCGTCCAGGTGCGGCACCGGGTTGACCGCCAAGTCCCGCACGCTGATCTGATCGGCCGGGTGGGCAGCCTGCCATTGGCTGATGAACTGCTGGGTCAGTTGACGGGAAACCGAATCCTGATGGCGGGCGCTGCTTTCGATGATCAGAACGTTGGACATGGCTTTGTAAGCTCCATCGGTAATTGCTGTAAGTCAATGAAGCGAAGATTAAACAGAGCCCGTTCGATAAAAAAGCGTAAAAAACTGCTATAAACCATCTATAAATTTGTTTATAAGCGGAGCACAGCCACAGGGCTGCGCAGCGCGTTACTTGGGTTCGCAGGTCAGCTTGATGCGCATCTTGATAATCGCGCGGCTGAACTTGATCGTGGTGTTGGTGCTTTTCCCGGCGGGCACGCTGACCTTGCGCACCCGCGCCGGCTCAGGGCCATTGGTAAACGCTACCGTACACGCGGCGTCGTTAGTCCCGTAGTTACTGAGCCGGATAGAGCTGATATCGCCGTCCACATCAGATGCGTTGTAATCGACGCTGACGCCTTTGATCGATTTCGACACATCGATCGGGTAGGCAAACGCACTCAACGGCAACAGTGCCAGCAACACACAACAGAATTTTCTCATTCGCCAGTCTCCAGTAAGGACTGCCAGCTTAGGACAACAGGAGCTCATCTTGAAAGCGCCCCGCGTGACCCTTGATCAATGGCGCACATTGCAAGCCGTGGTCGACCATGGCGGCTTCGCCCAGGCGGCCGAAGTGCTGCACCGTTCGCAATCCTCGGTGAGCTACACCGTGGCCCGCATGCAAGACCAATTGGGCGTGCCCCTGTTGCGCATCGACGGGCGCAAGGCCGTGCTCACCGACGCCGGCGAAGTGCTGTTGCGCCGCTCCCGGCAACTGGTGAAAAACGCCAGCCAGCTGGAAGACCTGGCCCACCATATGGAACAAGGCTGGGAAGCCGAAGTGCGCCTGGTGGTCGATGCCGCCTACCCCAACGCCCGCCTGGTACGCGCCCTCACCGCCTTTATGCCGCAAAGCCGTGGCTGCCGCGTGCGCCTGCGCGAAGAAGTGCTGTCCGGGGTCGAAGAGCTGCTGATCGAAGGGGTGGCGGACCTGGCGATCTGCGGCTTCAACATTCCCGGCTACCTGGGCACGGAAATGAGCAACGTGGAATTTGTCGCCGTGGCCCATCCCGAACACCCACTGCACCGGCTTAACCGCGAGTTGAGCTTCCAGGACCTGGAAAGCCAGATGCAGGTGGTGATCCGCGACTCCGGTCGCCAGCAACCGCGGGACGTCGGCTGGCTCGGCGCCGAACAGCGCTGGACCGTGGGCAGCCTGGCCACCGCCGCCACCTTCGTCGGCAGCGGCCTGGGGTTTGCCTGGCTGCCCCGGCACCTGATCGAGCGCGAACTCAAGGAAGGCGTGCTCAAGCAACTACCCCTGGAGCAAGGCGCCAGCCGCCACCCGACGTTCTACCTGTACTCGAACAAGGACAAGCCCCTGGGCCCGGCCACGCAGATTCTCGTCGAACTGCTGCGCACCTTCGACACCGCACCGCTGGACGCCCCCTTTGCCGCACCCCGGCAAGCCTGACACGGAGTTCACCCATGGCCTATTTCGAGCATGAAGGTTGCACCCTGCATTACGAGGAATATGGCCACGGCGTGCCGCTGATCCTGATCCACGGCCTGGGCTCCAGTTGCCAGGATTGGGAGTTGCAGATACCGGTGCTGGCCCGGCACTACCGCCTGGTGCTGCTGGATGTGCGCGGTCACGGGCGCTCCGACAAGCCCCGGGAGCGCTACAGCATTGCCGGCTTTACCGCCGACCTGGTGGCGCTGATCGAACACCTGCAGCTACCTGCCGCCCATGTGGTGGGCCTGTCGATGGGCGGGATGATCGCCTTTCAACTGGCGGTCGAGCAACCGCAGAGGCTCAAGAGCCTGTGTATCGTCAACAGCGCGCCCGAGGTCAAGGTGCGCAGCGCCGATGACTATTGGCAATGGGCCAAGCGCTGGAGCCTGGCACGTGTGCTCAGCCTGGATACCATCGGCAAGGCGCTCGGCGACCGGCTGTTCCCCAAGCCCGGGCAGGCCGACCTGCGACGTAAAATGCGCGAACGCTGGGCAAAAAACGACAAACGTGCTTACCTCGCCAGCTTCGATGCGATTGTGGGCTGGGGGGTACAGGAACGACTTTCGAGGATCACCTGTCCAACCCTGGTCATCAGCGCCGACCATGACTACACCCCGGTGGCGCAGAAACAAATCTATGTAAAACTGCTGCCCGATGCGCGCTTGGTGGTGATCGAGGATTCGCGCCACGCCACACCGCTGGACCAACCCGAGACCTTCAACACCACCCTGCTCGATTTTCTCAAGACCGTTCAAACCACTACTCAGGATCACTGACCCATGCTGAAAAAAATCGCCCTCTTTGCCGGTTCTGTTCTATTTGCTGCCAACCTGATGGCGGCTGACGCCAAGGCACCGCATGTCTTGCTGGACACCAGCTTTGGCAAAATCGAAATCGAACTGGACCCGGTCAAGGCGCCGATTTCCAGCAAGAACTTCCTGGAGTACGTCAACAGTGGTTTCTATACCAACACCATCTTCCACCGTGTGATTCCAGGCTTCATGGTCCAGGGCGGTGGTTTCACCCCACAAATGGTCCAGAAAGACACCAAGGACCCGATCCGCAACGAAGCCAGCAACGGCCTGCATAACGTGCGCGGTACCTTGTCGATGGCACGCACCTCCAACCCCAACTCGGCGACCAGCCAGTTCTTCATCAACGTTGCCGACAATGCCTTCCTTGACCCGGGTCGCGATGCTGGCTACGCGGTCTTCGCCAAAGTTGTCAGTGGCATGGACGTGGTAGACCAGATCGTCAACTCGCAGACCACCACCACGAAAGGCATGCAAAACGTGCCCATCGACCCTGTGCTGATCAAGTCGGCCAAAGTCATCGACTGAACGACCGGGAGTCTCGCGCGCGGCCCACAAGGCTGCGCGCGCATTTAACAAGGAGAGCCCGCGCGGCGGGCGTCAGACCTAATGCTCTATCGTCGCTTTGAACAACTGATCGATATTTTCCGCGACGCTCCCAGCGCGGCCCCTCCCGATAAAGTCCTGCCCTTCTACCTTTATTACCTGCGCCAGGTGTGGCCGTGCTTCGCCGCGCTGCTGGTGGTGGGCCTGATCGGCGCGCTGATTGAAGTGGCGCTGTTCAGCTACCTGAGCCGCATCATCGACCTGGCCCAGGGCACGCCACCGGCCAATTTCTTCCAGCTCCACGCCACCGAGTTGATCTGGATGGCCGTGGTCGCCCTGCTGCTGCGCCCGATCTTCGGCGCCCTGCACGACCTGCTGGTGCACCAGACCATCAGCCCTGGCATGACCAGCCTGATCCGCTGGCAGAACCACAGCTATGTGCTCAAGCAGAGCTTGAATTTCTTCCAGAACGATTTTGCCGGGCGTATTGCCCAGCGCATCATGCAGACCGGCAACTCGCTGCGCGACTCGGCCGTCGCCGCCGTCGATGCCATCTGGCACGTGGCGATCTACGCCATCAGCTCCCTGGTGCTGTTCGCCGAAGCCGACTGGCGCCTGATGATCCCGCTGGTCACCTGGATCATCGCCTACAGCCTGGCCTTGCGTTACTTCGTGCCACGGGTCAAGGAACGCTCGGTGATCTCGTCCGAGGCGCGCTCCAAATTGATGGGGCGCATCGTCGATGGCTACACCAACATCACCACTTTGAAGCTGTTCGCCCACACCCAGTCCGAACAGGAGTACGCCAAGGAAGCGATCATCGAGCAGACCGAAAAAACCCAACTGGCCAGCCGCGTGGTCACCAGCATGGACGTGGTGATCACCAGCATGAACGGCCTGCTGATCGTCACCACCACCGGCCTGGCCCTGTGGCTGTGGACCCAGTCGCTGATCTCGGTCGGCGCCATTGCCCTGGCCACTGGCCTGGTGATCCGCATCGTCAACATGTCGGGCTGGATCATGTGGGTGGTCAACGGCATCTTCGAGAATATCGGCATGGTCCAGGACGGCCTGAAAACCATCGCCCAGCCGCTGGCGGTGATCGACCGCGAGAACGCCCCGCGCCTGAGCGTGCCCCAGGGCGAAGTGCGCTTTGAACAGGTGGATTTCCACTACGGCAAAAGCAGCGGCATCATCGGTGGCCTGAACCTGGTGATCGCGCCAGGGGAAAAGATCGGCCTGATCGGCCCATCCGGGGCTGGCAAGTCGACCCTGGTCAACCTGCTGCTGCGCCTCTACGACCTGCAAGGCGGGCGCATCCTGATCGACGGCCAGAACATCGCCGAAGTGGCCCAGGAAAGCCTGCGCGAACGCATCGGCATGATCACCCAGGACACCTCGTTGCTGCACCGCTCGATCCGCGACAACCTGCTGTATGGCAAGCCCGATGCCACCGACCAGGAACTCTGGGACGCGATCCGCAAGGCGCGCGCCGATGAATTTATCCCGCTGCTGTCAGACGCCGAGGGTCGCACCGGCCTGGACGCCCATGTGGGTGAGCGCGGGGTGAAACTCTCCGGCGGGCAACGCCAGCGCATCGCCATCGCCCGGGTCCTGCTCAAGGACGCCCCCATCCTGATCATGGACGAAGCCACTTCGGCCCTGGACTCGGAAGTGGAAGCGGCGATCCAGGAGAGCCTGGAAACCCTGATGCAAGGCAAGACAGTGATTGCCATCGCCCACCGCCTGTCCACGATTGCGCGAATGGACAGGCTGGTGGTCCTGGAAAAAGGCCAGATCGCCGAAAGCGGCAGCCATGCCCAATTGCTGGCTCACGGCGGCCTCTACTCGCGACTGTGGCAACACCAGACGGGAGGGTTCGTGGGGATCGACTGATTCTGGACTACTAACGGCGTTATCAATTCCGAACAATTCTGACAGTTTTTTCTATCTCGCTGGCCGTCTATCACAATCCTGCTGTACTGCACTCAGGGTCCAGGAGGACCCTGATATCAGGCTGCAGGGAAGCATTACCGACCAGTTGATTTAGAAGGACGCATTCATGTCTCTGTTCAAACGTTCCGTTACAGAAGGGTTAGGTACGTTTTGGCTGGTGTTGGGTGGCTGCGGGAGTGCCGTTCTGGCCGCTGCGTTCCCCGATGTCGGAATCGGCCTGCTGGGGGTATCGCTGGCCTTCGGGCTTACCGTGTTGACCATGGCATTTGCCATTGGCCATATCAGCGGCTGTCACCTCAACCCGGCGGTCACCGTGGGGTTGGTGGTCGGCGGCAGGTTTCCAGCCAAGGAGATGCCTGCGTATATCGTCTCGCAAGTCATTGGCGGCGTGGTGGCAGCGGCCCTGCTGTACTTCATTGCCAGCGGCAAACCGGGTTTTGAACTGGCTTCGGGGCTGGCGTCCAATGGCTATGGTGAGCACTCGCCAGGTGGCTATTCAATGGCGGCAGGGTTTGTCACTGAACTGGTGATGACCGCGATGTTCGTGCTGATCATCCTCGGCGCCACTGACCGTCGCGCACCGGCTGGCCTGGCGCCCATCGCCATTGGCCTGGGGCTGACGCTGATCCACCTGATCTCCATCCCGGTCACCAACACCTCGGTCAACCCGGCCCGCAGCACCGGACCTGCACTGATTGTCGGCGGTTGGGCGATCCAGCAACTGTGGCTGTTCTGGCTGGCGCCGATCCTTGGCGCAGTGATCGGTGGCATCACCTATCGCTGGTTGGGCAAGGAAGAAAAGGCCTGATCCAACCGCATCAATCCACCCTGTAGGAGCGAGCTGGCTCGCGAAGAACTCACGTACACCGCGTTCATCCTGGATAAACGCGGCGCCCTCAGTTTTTTCGCGAGCAAGCTCGCTCCTACATGAGCGTTATTCCTGCCGATACGGCAACGCCGACCGCGCCTCTTCGGCATACGCCAGAATCCCTACCCGCTCGCGCTCCAGGAAATCCGCTACAGCGGTTTTCAAGCCCGGATGGCGCAAGTAATGCCAGGAACGGGTAATCACCGGCTCAAACCCACGAATCAACTTGTGCTCGCCCTGGGCACCCGCGTCGAAACGTTGCAGGCCATTGGCGATCGCGTAGTCCATGCCTTGATAGAAACAGGTTTCAAAATGCAGTCGGTCGAACTCGCCCAGGCAGCCCCAATAGCGGCCATATAGGCTGTCGCCACCGACCAGGCTGAACGCCATGGCCACCGGCCGCGTCCCTTGCTTGGCCAGCACCACCCGTATTGCCTGCGGCATGCGTTCGGCCAGCAGGCTGAAGAACTCGCGGGTCAGGTACGGCGACTGCCGGCGCACGGCGTAGGTGTTGGCGTAGCAGGCGTAGACAAAATCCCACTGGGCCTCGCTCAACTCATGGCCGTGCAGCCACTCGAACTCGATCCCCTGCCCCGCCACTTGCTCGCGCTCCTTGCGCATCTGCTTGCGCTTGCGCGAACTCAGGGCGTCGAGGAAGTCCTGGAAATCGCGATAACCACGATTCTGCCAATGAAACTGGCAACCCAGGCGCGCAAGCCAGCCGGGTTGCTGGCCCAGGGCGGCATCGGCCATGGCATCGGTGAAGTTGATATGGGCACTGGAAAGCCCTTCGATCTCCAGGTAACCGGGCAGGCTCTTGAGCAATTCAAGGCCGTCCGCACCATTGGCCACCAGCAGGCGCGGCCCGCTGACCGGGCTGAAAGGCACCGCTGTCAGCAGCTTGGGGTAGTACTCGATGCCCGCACGCGCACACGCATCAGCCCAGCCATGGTCGAACACATATTCGCCATAGGAGTGCCATTTGCGATAGCTGGGCAGCGCCGCCACCAGTTGCTCCCCCGCGTAATGCAGCAAGTGCTCCGGCTGCCAGCCAGCGTGCCGGCCAAGGCTGGCACTGTCTTCCAGCGCACTGAGGAACGCATGGCGCAGAAACGGCTGATCCTCGGGGACCAACGTATTCCATTCATCAGGCGATATTTCGGACAGGCTATTCAAACGTTTCAACGGCATGCCATTCCCCGACGGTAAACGCTCGCTCACAATATTCGGGCCATTCTGACAGAACCCGCCGCCCGCGCGGGCAGCAAAAAAAAACCCCGCCAATGGCGGGGTGAAAAAGAGGATTGCGCTTTAACGGATGAAGAAAGAGCGCTTGGAGCGGTATTAGCGTTGCTTAGAACACGTACTGCACACGACCGACGATGGAATCACCGCTGTCATCGCCATTGGCGTTGGTGATTTTGTCAGTGCTGACCTTGCTGTAGTTCAGGGACAGCTTGACCGCTTCGTTGGCGTACCAGTTCACACCCAGGGTGTTGACGTTGGCCTTGGCGTCGCCGGTTTCGCGGGTAGCGCTGCTGACGACGATGTTTTTGTCGTCAACCTTGATGTTGTCGTAGCGGTAGAACACTTCCCAGGCGCCGTATTGCTTGTTCTCGGGCTTGATCGCATCGAACTTGCCACCGTCGAGTTTGTAGGCACGGGACTCGCCGGTCAGGGTGTAGGCCAGTTGGCCGTAGAAACCGCTGGTTTTCACGTCCTGGTAGGCATTGCTGTCAGCTTTCATCTTGCGGCTCAGGGCTTCAGCCTGCACCGAGAATGGACCACTGGCGAAGGCAAATTCACCACCGAATACGGTGTCGGTGTCGTAGGCGCCGACTGCGGTCAGGTTGCTGGCGTTCAGGCCCACGCCACCACCGAAGGTCGCACGGTTGCCGTTGGTGCCCGCATCGTTGCCGCCGGTGGTTGCCACGCCACGAGCGCCGAGACGTGGACGGATCCGCGAGTCGAAAGCGGCATCGTTCAGGTCACGTACCGCCACGTTCAAGCCGAAGTGCAGGACGTCGCCGCCTTTGTTCATCGGAGCCAGTACGATACGGCCGTTGAATTGCTTCACGCCCTTGCCGTCTTCGTCGTTGATGTCCTTGGAAGCCAGGCTGGTCGAGCCGTAGAACATATCGGCGGCGGTGCCGCTGACCTGGATGCCCATGCCGTTTTCGTGAAGGTTGACCCAGTCTGCAACCTCGTAAGCCGAGTTACGCTCCATGGCCGTGATCCACTTGGAGCTGGTGGCTTTTTCCAGGCCGAAATCCGGGTCAAAACGACCGACGCGGATCGTAACCGGCTTGAAGCCCACATAAGACATGGACGCTTCGTCGAAGTAACCGTCGTCGGAGTTACCCGAGTTGTGGGAGAAGTCGTAGTTGAGCTGGTATTTGAAATCCTTGTAGACGGTGCCACCCAGTTCCAGGAAGGCGCGGCGGAAGTAAGCGGCGTCGCCCGAATCACCGTTCTTGGTGTAGAAGCCGTCAAATGTGCCGTAATCGGCTTGCAGGCGACCACCCAGCTTGAAGCTGAAGTTCTGGTCGGTCGTAGCAACCTCAAGGCCGCCCTTGGTTTTGACAACGATATCGGCGCCATCAGTAGTGACAGTACCAGCGAAAGCCTGGGCGGTAACGGCCAGGGCCAGGGCGCTGGCCGCGAAACCGGCGAAGTGCTTACGGATCATCGAAGAATTCCCCTAATTGGTGGTCTTTTGCGTTGGAAAACACACGGGGCAGGCCCGCTGGTGTTGGGAGGGGATCTTGGCGAGGGGATATTTCAGACAGGTTTCCGGTAGATAAATATTTGATTACAGAGGAACTTTTTTACAACCAAAGGAAATAAGCGCAAAGCTACGGCCGGCTTGGGCCCGAGCAAAAAAAATGGCAAAAAAGCCAGGCGAAAAAAACATGACAAAAATGAAATGTTTTTTGCCGCCAAGGTTTCTTATCGACGAAAAAAAGCCTGCGACCACTCTCGGTGCAGGCGTCTTGAATCGTTCAGGGTCGAGTGCTCTAGGGGTTGCGCTGAAGCTCGGCGGCCAGGCGTACGGCTAACTCGTCGCTGCCCTCCACCGGGGGGTCCGGCAACAGGCGCAACGTCGCCTGCATCAGGCGCATCTGGCGCATGAAACGCCGGCAATGACCGCAAAACAGCAAGTGTTGGCGCATGAACAAACGCTCACGAAAGGTCAGTTGCCCATCGAGATAGTCGCTGGAGCGCGCCACTTGTTCCTTGCACGTCAACATTCACCGGTCTCCTCGAAATGCTCCACCGTGGCGAAGACTTTAAGCCGCGCCCGATGCAACAGCACACGAACATTGGAGAGCGATATCTCCAGAAGATTACAGATCTGCTCCAACTCCAGCCCCTGGCGCTCACGTAGCGTCAACACGCTGCTTTGCAATTCCGACAGGCTCAGCAACGTGTGCTCCAGGCACTCGCGCAGCTCGTTTTCGGTGAGCAGCGCTTCAGGGGTGTCTTCATGCCAGGCGAACGGTGCCACCAGCCAATGCCCGTCATCGGCGGCAAAGCGCTCATCGCCAATGGTCCCGTGGGGTGACGGCAGGTCATCAAGCAACACTTCGCGCCGGTTCAGCTTGTAGCGGCCCTTGGCCGAGTTGGCGGTGATGGTCAGCAACCAGGTCTTGAGGCTGGAGCGCCCCTCGAACTTGGCAAGGTTGCGGACCACCGACAGCCAGGCATCCTGCACCACTTCGTCGGCATGGCGCTGGCCGACGATGGCGTAGGCCACGGCGCGCATTGCGCTCTGGTAAGTGGTGACCAACTCCTTGTAGGCACGCTGCTCCCCCTTGAGCAGGCGTTCAAGCAGATGCGCGTCGTCGGCGGCTGCCATTCAAAACCTCATTGTGTTGAAGCCAAGGAAGCCTGCTTACTCAGCGCTTGCGCAGGATCACACTACCAATCGAATACCCGGCGCCGAACGAGCTGAGTACCGCCAACGCGCCCTTGGGCAGGTCGTCCTGGTAGGTGTGGAACGCGATCACCGAACCCGCCGAACTGGTGTTGGCGTAGGTATCGAGGATCACCGGTGCTTCTTCGATCTCGGCTTCGCGGCCCAGCAGCTTCTTGACGATCAGGTGGTTCATGCTCAGGTTGGCCTGGTGCAGCCAGAAACGCTTCACGTCGGTGACGCTCAACTGGTTCTCAACCAGGTGCTGGCCGATCAACTCGGCAACCATCGGGCAGACATCACGGAAGACTTTGCGGCCTTCCTGCACGAAAAGCTTGTCCGGCGCGCCCACACCTTCTTCCGCCGCACGGTTGAGAAAACCGAAGTTGTTGCGGATGGTATTGGAGAACTTGGTCAGCAACTTGGTGCTGACCACCTCGAACTGGTGCTCGGAAGTGGCCAGGTCGGCACGCTCCAGAATCACCGCGGTCGCCGCATCACCGAAGATGAAGTGGCTGTCACGGTCACGGAAGTTCAGGTGGCCGGTGCAGATCTCCGGGTTGACCATCAGGATCGCCCGGGCCTGGCCCAGCTGGATGCTGTTGCAGGCGTTCTGGATACCGAAGGTCGCCGAGGAACACGCCACGTTCATGTCAAAACCAAACCCCTGGATGCCCAGGGCTTCCTGGACTTCGATGGCGATGGCCGGGTAGGCGCGCTGCAGGTTGGAGCAGGCGACGATCACCCCGTCGATATCGGCGGCGGTCTTGCCGGCGCGCTGCAGGGCCTGCTCGGCGGCGCCCACGGCCATCTGGCAGAGGATCGACCACTCGTCGTTGGAGCGCTCGGGCAGGCGCGGGGTCATGCGCTGGGGGTCGAGGATGCCGTCCTTGTCCATGACAAAGCGGCTCTTGATACCCGAGGCCTTTTCGATAAAGGCGGCGCTGGATTCGGTCAACGCCTGAACGTCGCCCTGCTCGATGGCCACGGCGTTGTCGGCATTGAACTGTTGAACGTAAGCATTGAAAGACTGCACCAGCTCTTCGTTGGAGATGCTGTTGGCCGGGGTGTACAGGCCTGTGCCGCTGATGACGACGTTATGCACGGTCGTTCCTCTAAATCTGTTCAGGCAGAAGGGATTGGTACCGTCGTACCAAACCGTAAGTCGCTCTAGTCCGCCGCGCGGACATCAAACGGGGAAACGCTTTGTCCCGGCGCGTCGAGGCTGATACAGCCCATCTAGACGATCCCGGCATTTATACCGGCGAAGTTTGCCATAAACCGGGGGGTTTGGCGCCTATTGCGCACGCCCTTCCCCCCAGGTTCTTGCAGGTCAAGGCTCGACCTGGCTCCACTGTTTGCTCAAGCGCTTGTCAGAAATCGGCACCTTGGTGCCCAACTGCTGGGCAAACAACGACACCCGGTATTCCTCCAGCCACCAGCGGTAAAGCGCCAGTTGCGGGTCGCGCTTGCCTTCCTGGGCGTGCTTGTTCAGGCGCGTCTGGTATTGGCTCCACAGGCCGCCCAGCTCGGCGCTCCAGACCCGGTCCTTCTGCACCTGGCTGGGCAGTTTCTCCAGGCGCAGTTCGATGGCCTTGAGATAGCGCGGCAGTTCCTTGAACCACTGCGCCGGGGTTTCGCGCACAAAGCCTGGGTACACCAGGTTGCTCAGTTGCTGCTTGATATCGTTGAGTGCCACGGCCTGGGCCAGGTCGATCTTGCCCTTGAAGCGTTTTTGCAGGCCATGCCACAGCTTCAATACTTCCAGGGTCAGGCGCGCCAGGCGTTCGGCGTGTTCGGTCCAACTGCTGCGCTTGCGCTCGGCCAAGGCTGCCAGGCCCGCGCCATCCCGTGGCAGGCTGGCCTCGCCTTCCAGCACGCAGCTGTCGAGGCTGGCCAGCAGTATGTCTTCGACCAGGGCGTCGATGCGCCCCAGCTCGCGGTACATCAGCCCCAGCTCTGTGAGGCCCGGTAATTTGCCGCGCAGGAATTTTGCCGGCTCGGCCAATTGCTGCATCAACAGGCGCTGCAAGGCGCGGCGGTGCTGGAATTCGGCTTCGGCGGCGGTGGAGAAACGTCCTTCCTTGACCGTCCCGTTTTCCTCCACCAACGCCGGATACACCGTCATCGACAACCCGGCGATCTTCTGCTGGGTGGTCTCGGCCACGGCGGCGAACACCTTGGCCTCCACCGGCTGCTGGCTTTTGGCAGTCTGCGGCACCGCCAGGGCAGCCTGGCTGGCTTCGACAAACCGTGCGGTCAGCGCTGCCAGGTCGCGGCCCTCACCGAGGAACTTGCCCTGGGCGTCGACCACTTCCAGGTTCATCTTCAGATGGTTTTCCACCTGCTGCGCGGCTTCGCTCCAGGCTTCGTCGCTGACCCGCGCGCCGGTCATGCGCAACAGTTCGCGCCCCAGCGCCTGGGGCAGCGAACCCTGGGCAAATTCGATACGTTGCAGCGCGGCCTTGACGAAGTCCGGCACCGGCACGAAGTTCTTGCGCAAGGCCTTGGGCAGGTTGCGCACCAGGGCAATGCACTTGGCCTCGATCAGCCCGGGCACCAGCCATTCCAGACGTTCGGCGGGCAAGGCCGGCAACAGCGGCGCCGGCACGCGCAAGGTCACGCCGTCGCGCGGGTGGTTGGGTTCAAAGTGATAACTCAAGGCCAGGGCCAGGTCGCCCAGGTGCAAGGTGTCGGGGTAATGGGCGGCGGTGACTTCACTGGCCTCGCGGGCCAGCACGTCTTCTTCGCGCATGATCAGCAGTTGCGGGTCTTTCTGGCTGGTGAGCTTGTACCAACTGTCGAAGGTCGCCGTCTGATGGATTTGCGCCGGCAGGCGTGCGTCATAGAAGGCGTACAGGGTTTCTTCGTCGGCCAGGATATCGCGGCGCCGGGCCTTGGCTTCCAGTTCGTCCAATTGCTCCAGCAACTGTTGGTTGGCGCTCAGGCACTTGGCCCGGGACTGGATCTCGCCACGCACCAGGCCTTCGCGGATAAACAGCTCGCGGGACACGACCGGGTCCACCGGCCCGTAATGCACCGGCCGGCGCCCCACCACGATCAGGCCGAACAGGGTGATCTGCTCAAAGGCCACGACCTGGCCGCGCTTCTTCTCCCAATGGGGTTCAAAGTGGTTTTTCTTGATCAGGTGCCCGGCCAGGGGCTCGATCCAGTCGGCATCGATCTTGGCCACCATGCGCGCATACAGCTTGGTGGTTTCCACCAGTTCGGCGGTCATCAACCATTGCGGGCGCTTTTTGCCGATCCCCGAGGAGGGATGAATCCAGAAGCGCCGCTGACGGGCGCCCAGGTAGTCACCGTCCTCGGTTTTCTGGCCGATCTGGCTCAGCAGGCCGGACAGCACCGCCTTGTGCAGTTTCGGGAAATCCGCCGGCTCCTTGTTGACCGTCAACTGCATATCACGACAGATCAAGCTCAACTGGCGGTGGGAATCACGCCACTCGCGCAAGCGCAGGTAGTTGAGGAAGTTCTTGCGACACCAGTTGCGCAGCGGGCTGGCGGTCAGTTCCTGGCGCTGCTCTTCAAAGCCGCGCCACAGGTTGACCAGCCCGGCGAAGTCCGAGTCCGGGTCCTTCCATTGCGCGTGGGCCTGGTCGGCCGCTTGCTGGCGCTCCGGTGGGCGCTCGCGCGGGTCCTGGATCGACATGGCGCTGGCGACGATCAGCACTTCCTGCAAACTGCCGAGCTTGGCCGCTTCCAGCAACATGCGGCCCATGCGCGGATCTACCGGCAAGCGCGCCAGTTGCCGGCCCAGGGGCGTCAGCTGGCTGTTGCGATCCACCGCCGAAAGTTCTTGCAGCAGGTTGAAGCCATCGCTGATGGCCTTGCCATCCGGCGGTTCGATAAACGGGAAGTCGGTGATTTCACCCAGGCGCAGGTGCAGCATCTGCAGGATCACGGCCGCCAGGTTGGTACGCAGGATCTCCGGGTCGGTAAATTCCGGGCGGCCGATAAAATCTTCTTCACTGAACAGGCGCACGCAGATGCCCGGCTCGACCCGGCCGCAGCGGCCCTTACGCTGGTTGGCACTGGCCTGGGAGATCGCCTCGATCGGCAGGCGCTGAACCTTGGCGCGGTAGCTATAGCGGCTGATGCGTGCGGTGCCGCTGTCGATCACGTAGCGGATGCCCGGCACGGTCAGCGAGGTCTCCGCGACGTTGGTCGCCAGCACCACGCGCCGCCCCGGATGGGACTGGAAAATGCGCTGCTGTTCGGCCGGCGACAGGCGCGCGTACAACGGCAGGATTTCCGTGTGCTTGAGCTGGGCCTTGCGCAGCATATCGGCGGCATCGCGGATCTCGCGCTCACCGGGCA
Source organism: Pseudomonas sp. GW821-FHT01D09 (assembly GCF_059422465.1). NCBI lineage: Bacteria > Pseudomonadati > Pseudomonadota > Gammaproteobacteria > Pseudomonadales > Pseudomonadaceae > Pseudomonas > Pseudomonas sp. GW821-FHT01D09. Next base: position 188,373 of record NZ_JBWKWY010000004.1, on the reverse strand, counting down.
GGAACACCAGCACATCGCCCGGGCTCTTGCGCTCGCTGCGTTCAAAGGCGGCGATTTCATCGAGGGTGGCGAGGATCGCCTGGTCCACGGTCAAGTCGTCTTCGACGCGGTTGCCTTCCTCGTCCTGTTCCAGGGTCAGCGGGCGGTACCAGGTTTCCACCGGGAACGTCCGCCCCGAGACCTCGACAATCGGCGCATCGTCGAAGTGCTTGGAGAAGCGCTCCAGGTCGATGGTGGCCGAGGTGATGATGACTTTCAGGTCCGGGCGGCGTGGCAGCAGGGTCTTCAGGTAGCCGAGCAGGAAGTCGATATTCAGGCTGCGCTCGTGGGCTTCGTCGACGATGATCGTGTCGTAGCGTTCGAGGTAGCGGTCGTTCTGGGTCTCGGCCAGCAGAATGCCGTCGGTCATCAACTTGATCAGGGTGTTGGAATCGCTCTGGTCCTCGAACCGCACCTGATAGCCCACCAGCGCGCCCAGCGGCGTGGCCAATTCTTCGGCAACCCGGCTGGCCACACTGCGTGCCGCAATACGCCGGGGCTGGGTATGGCCGATCAAGCCGTACTGGCCGCGGCCGATTTCCAGGCAGATCTTTGGCAACTGCGTGGTTTTACCCGAGCCAGTCTCACCCGCGATGATCAGCACCTGATGCTTGAGTAACGCCGCCTTGATCTCATCGCGCTTGGCGGCGATGGGCAGGCTGTCGTCATAGCGGACCTGCGGCACGCTGGCCGCCCGCGCCGTGACCTGGGCACAGGACGCCTGCATACGCGCCACCCACTGCGCCAGCTTCTCCTCATCGGGCTTCTTGCGCAGCTCAAGCAACTGCCGACGCAAGCGGTGGCGGTCGGCGAGCATGGCGTGATCGAGGTTTTTCAGGAGTTGGTCGATAGCGGGCGCTTGGTCAGTCATCAGGTACTTTGAAGGTCGTCTATTTATGCACGGCCGGCAATTGTGGCAGAAAAGCGCACACAACGTTAAAGGCCGCGTAAATCACATGTGGGAGCTGTCGAGCCCCTATTCGTTATCCAGGCCCTTGCGCCGATACGGGAACACATCAATCACCTTCCCTGCCCGAATCGCCTCCTGCAGGCCTTTCCAGTAGTCGGCGTTGTACAGCTCGCCGTGCAACTCATCGAACAGGCGCCGTTGCCCGGCGTCGGCAAACAGGAACGGCGGGAATTCCTCGGGGAACACGTCCAGCGGGCCGATGGAGTACCAGGGCTCGGAGGCCATTTCATCCTCGGGGGTACGCGGTGCCGGGATATGGCGGAAGTTGGCTTCGGTGAGGAAGCAGATCTCGTCATAGTCGTAGAACACCACGCGACCATGGCGGGTGACGCCAAAGTTTTTCAGCAGCATGTCGCCGGGAAAGATATTCGCCGCCGCCAGCTGTTTGATTGCCAGGCCGTAGTCTTCAAGGGCTTCGCGCACCTGGGCCTCGTTGGCGTTTTCCAGGTAGAGGTTGAGCGGGGTCATGCGCCGTTCGGTCCAGCAGTGGCGAATCAACACCGTGTCGCCTTCCACCTCGACCGTGCCCGCGGCCACTTCCAGCAATTCGGCCAGGCATTGCGGCTCGAACTTGCTCAAGGGGAAACGGAAGTCGGCGAACTCCTGGGTATCGGCCATGCGCCCGACCCGGTCGACACTTTTGACCAGGCGGTACTTCTCGATCACCGTGGCGCGGTTGACGTTTTTCGACGGCGAGAAACGGTCCTTGATGATTTTGAACACGGTGTTGAACCCCGGCAGGGTAAACACGCTCATGACCATCCCGCGCACGCCCGGGGCCATGATGAACTGGTCGTCGGTACTGGCCAGATGGTTGATCAGCGCCCGGTAGAACTCCGACTTGCCGTGTTTGTAGAAGCCGATGGAGGTGTACAGCTCGGCGATGTGCTTGCCCGGCAGGATGCGCTTGAGAAAGCCGATGAATTCCGCCGGCACCGGCACGTCCACCATGAAATAGGAGCGGGTGAACGAGAAGATGATCGACACATCGGCTTCGTCGGTGATCAGCGCGTCGATGCGGATGCCCTGCCCTTCGCGGTGCAGCAGCGGGATCACCAGCGGCCACTGTTCATCGCGGGTGTACAGGCGGCCCACCAGGTACGCACCCTTGTTGCGGTAAAGCACCGAGGAAAACAGCTCGACATTGAGGTCCGGGTCCTTGCACACCCAGTCCGGCAGGTTCTCGCGCAGTTGCGCTTCGAGGCGCTGCAGGTCGGCGGGCAGGTCGGCGTAGGGCTCGCTGAAGCGGTAGTCGCTGAAAATCTGTTCGAGCATGCCCGCCAGTTGGCCCTGGGGCTTGTAGGTGCGGGTCTGCGCGGCACGGGCACGGCGCAGGCTCGGGCGGGTGGTATGGATGAACATGCAGCCGTCGCTGATCAGGTCATGGCTGAACAACCCGCAAAAAATCGAGTTGTACCAGGTCTCGGACAGTTCATCGTCAAACCGCAGGTCGATCAGGCTGATATAGGCGCTCTTGACCAGGGGCCAGGCGTTGACATCCAGCAATGCCCCCGCGTCAAAAGCGGCCCGCAGGCGCGTGGTGACTTCGCCGACCTTCTCTTCATACAGGTTGATCCGCGCCGCCGAGGCGGTTTGCGCCTCTTGCCACAGGGCCTTCTCAAAACGCTCGCGGGCGCCGTCGGTGATCTGGCGAAAGTGCTCGCGGTAATCGTCGAAGCCATCGAGGATCATCTTTGCGATGGACTGCGCGGTGTCGATGGCAGGCGTTTGCTGCGGCATGTCGGAGACCTCTGCGGGCATTCGGAAGACCTGAGATTAGCCAGAGTCCGTAGGCAGGAGAAGTACAATTTTTGCCAGGCGCCGGGCCTCACTGGCAGGGGGATGCGCTTTCTGGTGTCGTTGACGCGTAAAAGATTGTGTCAGGCCGATCCCTGGGCAACACTCTCGCCCTTGTGAAAAAGGAGCTGTCCGTGAGACCTGTCGACACCCTGTACCTGCTGGTGCTGGCCGCCATCTGGGGCGCGAGCTTTCTGTTCATGCGGGTTATCGCGCCGGAAATCGGCACGATTCCCACGGCCTTCTTCCGAGTATCGATTGCCGCCGCCGGCTTGCTGGTGATCCTGGCCATACTGCGGGTGCGCTGGGACTTCCAGGGCAAGTTCAAGACCGTGCTGTTGCTGGGGGTGATCAACTCGGGGATCCCCGCGACCATGTACTCGGTGGCGGCCCAGGTCTTGCCGGCGGGTTACTCGGCGATTTTCAACGCCACCACGCCGTTGATGGGGGTGCTGATTGGCGGGCTGTTTTTCCATGAACGGCTGACGCTGTCGAAGATTGTCGGGGTAGGCCTGGGCCTGTTCGGCGTAGGCATCCTGACCCGGGCCGGGCCGGTGGCGTTTGACCTGGAACTGCTGATGGGCGCCCTCGCCTGCCTGCTGGCCACTACCTGCTACGGCTTCGCCGGCTTCCTGGCGCGCCGCTGGCTGGACCAACAGGGTGGCCTGGATAGCCGCCTTTCAGCCTTGGGCAGCATGCTGGGCGCCACCTTGTTTCTCTTGCCCTGGTTTGGCTGGAGCGCCATCAGCCATCCGCCCGCCAGTTGGGGCGGCTGGCATGTGTGGTTGTCATTGCTGGGCCTGGGGCTGTTGTGTACGGCGTTCGCCTACATCTTGTACTTCCGTTTACTGACCTCCATCGGGCCGGTGAAGTCGATGACAGTCACCTTCATGATTCCGCCCTTCGGCGTGTTGTGGGGGGCATTGCTGCTAGATGAGCCATTGTCCATGGCGCACCTGTATGGCGGGATGTTGATCGCGGGGGCATTGTGGCTGGTGCTGCGACCAGGGAAATTGATCAAAGCTGTGTAGGAGCCGGCTTTTCGGCTCCTACACAGGGATATCAAGCCTTACGGAAGACAAACACCAACCCGATGATGATCAACCCCATCCCCAGCACACTCAGCAGCGCCAGGCGATTGCCGAAGATCAGGTAGTCCATCACCGCAGTGACTGCCGGCACCAGGTAGAACAGGCTGGTGACATTCACCAGGTTGCCCCGGGCAATCAGGCGGTACAGCAACAGCGTCGCCAACAGCGACACCACCAGCCCCATCCACAGCACTGGCAGGTAAAAGCCACGGGTGTGCTCGAACTCAAAGGGCTGGAACGGCACAAACACCGCGCACAGCAACAAGCCCGCCAGGTACTGCACCGGCAAGGTGCCCAGTGGGTGCTCGGTGATGCGCTTTTGCATGATCGAGCCCAGGGTCATGCTCGCCAGCGCCAGCAAGCCGAACAGCATGCCGGCCAGGGACATCCCAGCCAGGCCGATGCCCTGGTACACCACCATGATCAGGCCCGCCAGCCCCAGTGCCAGGCCGAACAGCCGGCGCCAGGAGCGCTGGCGTTCCATCAGCACCACGGTGAGGATCGGTTGCACGCCCATGATGGTCGCCATCACGCCGGGGGTGACCTTCAGGTCCAGGGCCAGCAGATAAAAAATCTGATAGGCCCCCAGCAACACCAGCCCGGTGGCGACGGCATACCACAGCGGTTTACCCGGGCGCGGCAGCTTGAGCCTGAGAACCGGCACCAGCACCACCAGGCCCGCCAGGGCAATGGCAAAGCGGATCAACAGGAAGGCAAAGGGTGAGGCATGGGCCAGGCCCAACTTGGAGAAAATCGCCCCGCTGCTCCACAGCAGGACAAACAGGCTCGTCGAGGCCGCCGCGGCCACGGATTGTTTTGAAAGCACAGACATGATGAACACCTGTAGTCAGGCAAAAAGCCAACTCAGCCAAGGCTGAAATTCAGTAGGTTCGGTACAGGCGGGCAACGGGGAACAGCGGTCTGCTGATCAGCCCGAAATGCCAACGCCCGGCGGTGATACGACTGCGTACACCGGCGTGCTACTGACAGGTGGGGGGTAATGACTGATCTGCACAGGCTGTTGATTCCCGCACGGCACGACCACAGCGTTGAGCGCTGAATCGACTACCGCTATGCGTGGGGAAGCAGGCATGGGCTGATCTTTTTGAAGGGATTGAAAGGGGCCATAAAGCACCTGGGCTCGACTATAACCAGCCGGTGACACGCTTTGCAATGGCTTTGCCAAAAGGCCAGTAAGGACAAGTAGAAAAACCACCTCTAGCCTTGGGAAAAACCAACGCGCGCCACTTCAGGAGGCTTTCGACTCATGACCGCCAATGCCAAAAACCCGCGACGCCTTGCGATACCCGCTCTACCGATCCAAAGCCTTGCGCCTTGCGAATGCCTCGACTCAACAGTGGTACAAAAACCTGAAACACACCGACGCCCAGGGCACAGAGATCGACTTGACCCATGTCCGTTTTGAATTGATCGACAGGCATGCATTGGCTGCCTATCAGGACTGGGCAGAAGACGCTCACTTCTCGTGGGACGAGGTTGCGACGTGGAAAGGCCGTGAACCGATGGCGTTCGATTTGTCTCTCTGGTACGACGAGGTGCTCTGTGGGCTGTGCTTTGCCAATCCCAATCAAAGCCGGTTGCGGATCAAGCTCATCCGCCTGGCGGGAAGACCTGGAAAGTCCCACCCTTTGAAAAGCCGCATAGCCTCACTGACGATGATTGCCATCGACCATTACGCGAGAATCATTGGCAGCCCATTGACGAGCCAAGCCTATTGGCGGGTCGCCCGGAAAAGTAACAGGCATAAAAAACCGCTCATAAGAGCGGTTTTCTGTTCTAAAACTATCAGCCAAACAACCAATACACCAACGCCACCACCACCGCCGCCGCCAGCACTGGCCGCATGATGCGATAGGCTTTGGGGTGCTTGCGCTTCCACTGCTTGACCACGCCACTGAAACGGTCGCTGAAGCTCTTGCTCCAGGCATAGGCCTGGTTGATGCCGCCCACGCGCTCGTCATCCAGGTTCTGTGGCGCGGTCGCGCGGCCCAGTTGGGCACTGACCCAACGGTTGATGCGGGTCATCAGCCGGTTGCTCAGGGGCCGCTCGATATCACAGAACAGAATCACCCGGGTCTTCTCGGTTTCGTTCTTTACCCAGTGCACATAGGTTTCGTCAAACATCACGTCGTCGCCATCACGCCAGGCGTAGACCTGGCCATCGACGAAAATGCGGCAATCGTCGGAGTTGGGCGTGGACAAGCCCAAGTGATAACGCAGGGAGCCGGCAAACGGGTCGCGATGGGGGTTGAGGTGGCTACCGCCCGGCAGCAGCGCAAACATGGCGCCCTTGACGTTGGGGATGCTGCTGACCAGGGCCACGGTTTTCGGGCACAACAACTCGGCCGACGGCAGCGGTTTGTCGTACCACTTGAGGTAGAAGCGCTTCCAGCCCTTCTTGAAGAACGAGCCAAAACCGGCATCGTTGTTCTTCTCGGCGGCGCGGATATAGCCTTCGTCGAACAAATGCATGGCCTCGTCGCGGATCACTTCCCAGTTGTCCTTGAGCACATCCAGTTCCGGGAACTTGCTACGGTCCAGGTAGGGCTTGGACGGTACACCCGAGAAGATGTACATCAAGGCGTTATAGGGGGCGAACAGCGCCGAATGGTTGACGAACTGACGCAGCACCGGCAAACGCGCCTTGCCGCGCAAATGCACGTAAAGCGTACTGCCGATAAACAGCAACAGCACCGACAGCTTGGCGGCCAAAGAAAAGGTCATGCAGCAACTCCTGGAAAGAGCCTCCCGGCAGCGGGAAACCAGACATAGCAGCCGGCCATGATAAACACTCCGGGCCGGAGGAAAAACCCGCGTGATCCAACAATCCGTTTTAAGGAGCACGCGGCGGGCAATCAATTATGCATAAGAGGCATAAAACCGGGCTGATATGGATCAACCCGCTTTCGCTACACCTACAAGGGTCAGGCCTGGTTTTCCTGGTCGCTGAACAGATCGCTGAACAGCATGCTCGACAAGTAGCGCTCACCGGAGTCCGGCAGGATCACCACGATGGTCTTGCCCTGCATGTCCGGTTTCTCGGCCAGGCGCACCGCCACGGCCATCGCCGCGCCACAGGAAATCCCGCACAGGATGCCCTCTTCCCGCATCAACCGCAGGGCCATGGCCTTGGATTCGTCGTCACTGACCAACTCCACCCGATCCACCATCGACAGATCGAGGTTCTTTGGCACAAAACCCGCGCCAATCCCCTGGATCTTGTGGGGGCTGGGCTTGATCTCTTCGCCAGCCAACGCCTGGGTAATCACCGGCGAGCTGATGGGCTCCACGGCCACCGAGAGGATCGGCTTGCCCGCCGTGTTCTTGATATAACGCGATACGCCCGTGAGGGTTCCCCCGGTGCCGACCCCCGCCACCAACACATCCACCGCGCCATCGGTGTCGTTCCAGATTTCCGGGCCGGTGGTTTTTTCGTGGATGGCCGGGTTGGCCGGGTTATCGAACTGGGCCGGCATAAAGTAGGTGGCCGGGTCGCTGGCGAGGATTTCACCGGCCTTCTCGATGGCACCTTTCATGCCCTTGGCCGGCTCGGTCAGCACCAGCTCGGCGCCCAGGGCCTTGAGCACCTTGCGCCGCTCGATGCTCATGGACGCCGGCATGGTCAGCAGCAATTTGTAGCCTCGGGCGGCGGCAACAAAGGCCAGGCCGATCCCGGTATTGCCCGAGGTCGGCTCGACGATGGTCATGCCCGGCTTGAGTTTGCCGCTGCTTTCGGCATCCCAGATCATGCTCGCCCCAATCCGGCACTTCACCGAATACCCTGGGTTACGCCCTTCGGTCTTGGCCAGGATAGTCACACCACGGGGCGCGATACGGTTGATCTGCACCAGGGGCGTATTGCCGATGGAGTGCGCGTTGTCTGCAAAAATGCGGCTCATGGCGGAGTCCTTTAGGCGGTTTTCAAGAAGGCAACAAGGGTATGCCTCGTACTCCAAGGCGTCCAGTCGAGGAACGTTGCCGCTGCCCGCGTAGTCAACCGCCTATACACAGGGAGAAAAAACCTATGAAGCGTCGCTACAGTTGGCCGCTCTGGACGGTCGCCGGGCTGGTGATCGTCCTGGTGGCACTGGATATCGCCCTGCCCTACCTGGTGCGTAACTACCTCAACGAAAAACTCGCCGACATGGGCGACTACCGTGGCCAGGTGACCGATGTCGACCTGGCCCTGTGGCGCGGCGCGTACCGGATCAATGGCCTGCAGATCGTCAAGGTGGATGGCAAGGTGCCCGTACCGTTCGTCAAGGCGCCGGTCATTGACCTGTCGGTCAGCTGGCACGCCTTATGGTACGACCGTGCGGTGGTGGCCCAAGTGCAATTCGTCAAGCCAGAGCTCAACTTCGTCGACGGCGGTGCCAACCAACAGGCGTCCCAGACCGGTCGTGGCACCGATTGGCGGGCGCAACTGGGCAAACTGCTGCCGATTACCCTCAATGAAGTGCGGATCGACGATGGCACGATTGCCTTTCACAACTTCAATTCCAAACCGCCGGTCAACCTCGGTGCCACCCAGGTCAACGCCAGTTTCTACAACCTGACCAATGTGGTGGACGTCGAAGGCAAGCGCGATGCGCGCTTTGATGGCAAGGCCCTGTTGCTGGGGCATGCGCCGCTGGAGGCCAGCGCGACCTTCGACCCGCTGAGCAATTTTGAAGACTTCGCGTTCCGCTTTCGCGCCCGCGACATCCAGCTCAAGCGCCTGAACGACTTCGCCTCGGCCTACGGCAAGTTCGACTTCAATGCCGGCACCGGCGACGTGGTGATCGAAGCCCAGGCCGAAAAAGCCCAACTGACCGGCTATATCAAGCCACTGTTGCGGGATGTGGAAGTATTCAACTGGCAACAGGACGTGGAGAACAAGGACAAGGGGGTTTTGCGCTCGATCTGGGAAGCCGTGGTGGGCGCCAGCGAAACCGTGCTGAAAAACCAGAGCAAAAACCAATTTGCCACCCGGGTCGAACTGAGCGGCAGCGTTCACCAGCAAGATATCAGCGCGTTCCAGGCGTTTTTGCAGATTTTGCGCAATGGTTTTGTCCATGCGTTCAATGCCCGCTATGAGCAACCCAAACCCAGCGCGGATTGACTATGGCGTGACCGGTCATTCAGAGACTGAATAACCCGTCTACGTTCACAGTCGCCAGGCCTGCGCGCTATAGTCGCAGGCATGCTGACTACCGGCGTCATGTTCGAGGATTGAGAAATGAAGTTTGAAGGCACCCAGGCCTATGTTGCCACCGATGACCTGAAACTGGCCGTCAACGCTGCCATCACGCTGGAGCGCCCGCTGCTGGTCAAGGGCGAGCCGGGCACCGGCAAGACCATGCTCGCCGAACAACTGGCCGAATCGTTCGGCGCACGGTTGATTACCTGGCACATCAAGTCCACCACCAAAGCGCACCAGGGCCTGTATGAATACGATGCGGTCAGCCGCCTGCGCGACTCACAGCTGGGCGTGGACAAGGTGCACGATGTGCGCAACTACCTGAAGAAAGGCAAGCTGTGGGAGGCTTTCGAGTCCGAAGAGCGGGTAATCCTGCTGATCGACGAGATCGACAAGGCCGATATCGAGTTCCCCAACGACCTGCTGCAAGAACTCGACAAGATGGAGTTCTACGTCTACGAAATCGACGAGACCATCAAGGCCAAGAAGCGCCCGATCATCATCATTACCTCCAACAACGAAAAAGAGCTGCCAGACGCGTTCCTGCGCCGTTGCTTCTTCCATTACATCGCCTTCCCCGACCGCACCACCCTGCAGAAAATCGTCGACGTGCACTACCCCGACATCAAGAAAGACCTGGTCAGCGAAGCCCTGGACGTGTTCTTCGACGTGCGCAAGGTGCCGGGTCTGAAGAAAAAACCCTCCACCTCCGAACTGGTGGACTGGCTCAAGCTGCTGATGGCCGACAACATTGGCGAGGCGGTGCTGCGCGAGCGTGATCCGACCAAGGCCATCCCGCCACTGGCCGGCGCCCTGGTGAAAAACGAGCAGGATGTGCAACTGCTTGAGCGCCTGGCGTTCATGAGCCGTCGCGGCACTCGATAAGGGCTTTTGCCATGCTGCTCAACCTGTTCAATGAAATGCGTGCAGCCAAGGTACCGGTCTCGGTGCGTGAACTGCTGGACCTGATCAACGCCCTGAAACAACGGGTGACCTTCGCCGACATGGATGAGTTTTACTACTTATCCCGGGCGATTCTGGTGAAGGACGAGCGTCACTTCGACAAGTTCGACCGGGCTTTCGGCGCCTACTTCAATGGCCTGGAAAAACTCGACGACCACTTGCAGGCGCTGATTCCCGAAGACTGGCTGCGCAAGGAGTTCGAGCGCTCGCTGAGCGATGAAGAGCGCGCGCAGATCCAATCCCTGGGCGGCCTGGACAAGCTGATCGAGGAATTCAAGAAACGCCTGGAAGAACAGAAGGAGCGCCACGCCGGCGGCAATAAATGGATCGGCACCGGCGGCACCAGCCCGTTCGGTTCCGGCGGCTTCAACCCCGAGGGCATTCGCGTGGGCGATGCCGGCCAGCGCCAGGGCAAGGCGGTCAAGGTCTGGGACCAACGCGAGTACAAGAACCTCGATGACTCGGTGGAACTGGGCACGCGCAATATCAAGGTGGCCCTGCGCCGCCTGCGCAAGTTTGCGCGCCAGGGTGCGGCCGAAGAGCTGGATATCGACGGCACCATCGACCACACCGCCCGCGATGCCGGCCTGCTGAATATCCAGATGCGCCCGGAGCGGCGCAACACGGTCAAGCTGCTGTTGCTGTTCGACATCGGCGGTTCGATGGATGCCCACGTCAAGACCTGCGAAGAGCTGTTCTCGGCCTGCAAGACCGAGTTCAAGCACCTGGAGTACTTCTACTTCCACAACTTCATTTATGAATCGGTGTGGAAGAACAATATGCGCCGCACCTCCGAGCGCACCTCGACCCAGGATCTGCTGCACAAGTACGGCGCCGACTACAAGGTGATCTTTATCGGTGACGCAGCCATGGCCCCGTATGAAATCACCCAGGCCGGCGGCAGCGTGGAGCACTGGAACGAAGAGCCGGGGTATGTGTGGATGCAGCGCTTCATGGAGAAGTACAAGAAGTTGATCTGGATTAATCCGTACCCGAAAGATACCTGGGGCTATACCTCGTCAACCAATATCGTGCGGGATTTGATTGAGGACCAGATGTATCCGTTGACCTTGCGCGGGCTGGAAGAGGGGATGCGGTTTCTCTCCAAGTAGGGGGTGGATTCACCGCCGCTATCGCAGGCAAGCCAGCTCCCACATTTGGAATGCATTCACATATTTTACTTTGTGAACGCAGTCACAAATGTGGGAGCTGGCTTGCCTGCGATGCTTTTAGCAATGAGCAAAACGCTGCAAATACTTGAGATGCTCGCGGTGCGCCGTCTCCTGCATCACCGGCGCCAGCCTCACCTTCTCTCCCGGCAGACACTGGGCCAGGCGCGCCAACGACAATGGCGTCAACGCGCCCAGTCGTGGGTAGCCGCCAATGGTCTGGCGATCATTGAGCAATACAATCGGCTGCCCATCCGGTGGCACCTGGATCGCGCCCAAGGGAATGCCTTCGGAGATCAGCGACGGCCCCTGATACGCCAACGGCGTGCCCAGCAAGCGCATGCCCATGCGGTCGGCGCGGCTGTCCAGGGCCCATTCGGTATTGAAGGCATCGAACAGGCTCTGGCCGCTGAACTGGCCGATCTGCGCGCCGAGGATCACGTCCAGGGGCGCCGTAGAGTGCAACCGCTCAGCCGGCAATTCACGCAAGTGGCTGCCCGAGCCGGAATACACCAGGGTCGCGCCTTCAGCCAGGGCCCGGCCAAAACCGTCCAGCCCGCCCAGGGCTTCGCGCCCGACACTGGCACAACTGCCCAGGACCTTGGGCGCGTCAAACCCGCCCGGCGCCGCCAGGTAAGCCCGCGCACCGCTGTGCGGCTGGGTGAAGCGCAAGCGCTGGCCTTTTTGCAGAATAAAACTGCGGCCCGGGCTGATGGCGCGCTCGTCGATATACGCCCCCAGGTCCGCACCCGCCAGGGCCAGCACGCAAATCTCCTCGGCCTGTACGGTAAAACCGCCCAGGGTGATTTCCACCACCGGCGCATCCAGCGGGTTGCCCAGCAACCAGTTGGCCCAGGACATCGACACCCAATCCAGCGCGCCGCCCTGGGTCACGCCCAGGTGCCGCACACCAAAACGCCCGGCATCCTGCAACAGGCACAGTGGGGTGCTGGCCTCGATCGACAAACGGCTCATACCTGGGCCTCCAAGGGCGTGTCATCGCCACCCAGGTTGATAAATTCAGCACGCCCGATGGCTTCAAAACGCACACTGTCGCCCGGCTGCATCAGGCTGTAGCCGTCGCGCTCGCGGTCGAACAATTTGGCCGGGGTGCGGCCGATCAGGTTCCAGCCCCCCGGGGATTCCACCGGATAGGCGGCGGTCTGGCGCTCGGCGATGCCGACGCTACCCGGCGCCACCCGCTTGCGTGGGGTGCTCAGGCGGGGGGCGGCGAGTTGCTCTTCCACCAGGCCCATAAAGGCAAAACCGGGAGCAAAACCGAGGGCGAAGACCTGATATTGATGCTGGCTGTGGCGGCGAATCACCTCGTTGACCGCAAGCCCACTGCGCTGGGCGAGCAAGGTCAGCTCAGGGCCGACGCTCAGGTCGTACCACACCGGCAATACATGACACTGCCCGCTGCCCTGGGCCTGGGGCTGCAAGCCCGTGAGGGCCTGATCGATCAGTTCCCGCGCCTGTGCCGGGCTCAGCGCCAGCAGGTCGTAATGCACCATCAGGGTCGTGTAGGAAGGCACCAAGTCCACCAGCGCCGCGCCAAACCCCTCACGCAGCCGACGCGTGGCGGCGAGCATCCAGGGCATGTGGTCTTCGGCGATCACATCAAACAGGCGCACCATCAGGCAGTCGATGGCCACTACTTCGATCCGTGGCTTCATTGTGGCGTCAACGCTTGGCGAATACGCTGCACCGCCGCCACCGAGCTGGCGTTATCGCCATGCACACAGAGGGTGTTGGCCTGCAACAGCAAGGGGCTACCATCGCTGGCGACCAGGGTTTGGCCCCGGGCAATGGTCAGGGCCTGCTGGAGAATGACCTGCGCATCGTGATGCACCGCACCCGGCAACTGCCGCGAGACCAGGTGCCCGGCGTTGTCATAGGCGCGGTCGGCAAAGGCTTCAAACCACAGGGTCACGCCATATTCATCCCCCAGGGCCTGGGCGGCGCGGTTGTCACGGGTGGCCATCAGCATCAACGGCAGGCTGGCGTCATACGCCGCCACGGCCTGGATCACTGCGCGCAGTTGCGCAGGCTTGGCCATCATGTCGTTGTACATCGCACCATGGGGTTTGACGTAGCTGACCCGGCCACCCTGGGCCCGGCAAATACCGTCAAGGGCACCGATCTGGTAATGCAGCAGGTCCTGGAGTTCCTGGGGGGCGTACGCCATGGATCGGCGGCCAAAGCCTGCCAGGTCCTGATACGCCGGGTGTGCACCGATTTGCACGCCATGCTGCAACGCCAGGGCGACGGTCTTGCGCATGATGCTCGGGTCGCCAGCATGGAAACCGCAGGCGATATTGGCGCAATCAATAAATGGCATGACCTCGGCATCCAGACCCATGGTCCAGGCGCCAAAACTTTCGCCGATGTCGCAGTTCAGTAGCAGGCGGCTCACGCTGAAGACTCCTGTAGGCTTTATTTTTTTATAGTGTGGGATCTTTTACCAAGATCTCGCAACGATGTTGTCCTGAGCCCCGACGACGCTTATCGTGAGACAGCTCGATTTTTGGCGCGCAGCCCCTGTTGCGTCCAACTAATAAAAACCGATCCATGCATAAGAAAAAGTTGATCCCATGAATTTGAAGTTCCTCGAAACCTTCGTCTGGGTAGCCCGGCTCAAGAGCTTCCGGCTCACGGCAGAGAAGCTGTTCACCACCCAGGCCTCGATCTCCAGCCGCATTGCAGTGCTGGAAAGCGAGCTGGGGGTGAAGCTATTCCTGCGTGACTCGCGTGGCGTGAGCCTGACCCCGGATGGGGTGAAGGTGCTCGATTATGCCGAGCAGATGATGATCACCATGCAGGGGCTCAAGCAGTCGCTGGAAACCACCAGCAGCAAGGTCGGACGCATCCGCATCGGCGCGATGGACACGGTGATCCACACCTGGCTCAGCCCCTTGGTGACCGAACTGATGGCGCATTTTCCCCTGGTGGAAATCGAATTGGTCGCCGATACCGCGCTGAACCTCTGCGATCAGCTGCAAAAAGGCTTTCTCGACCTGATCCTGCAAACCGACCTGCTGCGTCAGGAATCGGTGCGCAGCCTGGAGCTGGCCAGCCACCCCATGGACTGGATCGTCGCCAGCCATTCGATCTACAACCGCGACTACGCCTCCCTCGCCGAACTGGCCCAGGAACGGATCATCACCTACTCGAAAAACTCTCATCCGCACCAGGATGTGCTGAGCCTGATGCAAACCCACGGCGTGGCGGCGCCGCGCATGAACTGCGTGAACTCGGTGTCGGCCATCACCCGTTTACTGCGTGACGGCTTTGGCATTGGCGCGTTGCCGCCGGTGCTGGTCAGCGAGGAGCTGGCACGGGGTGAATTGGTGCTGCTGCCCATGGAACAGCGCTTGCCGAACCTGCAGGTGGTGGTGTCGTGGCGGGTGGGGGTGGAATTGGTAGAGGAAATCGTCGCGCTCTGCCAGAGCGTCGTGGCGCGGTATGCCGAGGAAGTGGGTGAAGAGCGCATGGTGCTCAGTCAACCACCCTCGCTGAAGAAACCCGATTGAAGCTGTGAGAGCGGGCTTGCTCGCGATGCAAGCGCTGCGGTCAATCAGATACACCGAAGCGATGCTATCGCGAGCAAGCCCGCTCCCACACAAGCCCTACCTATCCCTTACAGGCCCTTGAGATCCCGCTCTTCAATCGGCCGGCTCTGGCGCAAACGCTTGCCGCCCAGCACCACCCAGTCGATCAGGCGGAACAAACACTCCAGGCCGAACGACAGCAGCATCGCCCCACCCAGGCCCCAGCCCATGGCTTCGGGGGTCAGGAGGATCTGGTAGCTGTAGCCATTCCAGGTTTCCCGGCGAATATCCGGGTCGGCCGCCACGGCCACCTGCAAGGCGCGGATGTACCACGGCCCCTGCATGGCCTGGAACTGCTTGTCCAACGCCACCTGGCGATCGAGCAAGGTGCCGAGGCTGTTGGCATCGCTGCGGAACACCGGGTCATCGCTGGCACGGTAATGCGCCACCAATGCTTGCAAATCGCCATTAAAGAACTGCTGCGCAGTACGTTCAAAACCGCGCAAACCGGTCTGGGCTTCGATCAAATGGGCTTCGACGCGCTTGGCGTAGTCGTTGATAAACCCCGGGACTTGCACCCCGACCAACAAGCCGATGGCAAACAACACCAGGCGCAGATAGCTGAGCAACATAATCGACGTCCTTATGCGGTTGTGCCCTGGCGCACGCATTCGCCGCGCCGCCATAGGCTCCACTGGCCCGGTTCGTAGCGGGTCCAGGTCTCGTTTTCGGTCAAGGGTTCGGTGGCAATCACCGTCACCACATCATTAGGCGTGGTTTCGGCCTGAAAATCGACGATCACGTCGACATCTTTCAGGCGTGCGGGGCCAAAAGGTGCGCGACGGGTAATCTGTGCCAGTTTGGTCGAGCAATAGCAAAACAGCCAATCACCATCACTGAGCAGGCAGTTGAACACGCCCTTGCTGCGGTATTCGGCGCAGGCGGCGATCAGGTCCGGCAGCACCTGCTCGATATCCACCGGCTCGGGAAACGCCTGGCGAATACGGTTGAGCAGGTCGCAGAAGGCCGCTTCGCTGTCGGTATCGCCCACCGGGCGGTAGAACGTGGCCTGGGGCGTGAAGTCCGCGAGTTGGCCGTTATGGGCGAAACACCAGTTACGCCCCCACAGCTCGCGCACGAACGGATGGGTATTGGACAGGCTCACCTTGCCGACATTGGCCTGGCGGATATGGCCAATCACCACTTCACTCTTGATCGGATAACGCTGCACCAGCAGCGCCACTTCCGACTCGCTGCTGGCCGCCGGGTCCTGGAACAGCCGCAGGCCACGGCCCTCGTAGAAGGCAATGCCCCAGCCATCGCGGTGCGGCCCGGTGCGCCCACCGCGCTGCATCAGCCCGGTGAAGCTGAACACGATATCAGTCGGTACGTTGGCACTCATGCCCAATAATTCACACATGCCAGGACTCTCGATGCAGGGCAAACAACGTTAAAGACGCGGTTCGACCCGCATGCCACTGACAGGGGCCGGCGGACGGCCATAGGGTTCGTCGTCCTCAGGCTCGGCCGCGACCGCTGCCGCAGCGGCGGCCTTCTGCTCACGCCGGGCCTTGGCGGCACGTTCGATGGGCCAGCGGATCAGCACAAAGACCAGATACAGGCCAAAGGCAATCATGGCGTACATCAGTAAGTCGGACACCGCCCGCCAGGCGTTATTGCCCACCTTGAGCAACAGATCCAGGGCGGTGATGGCCACGGCCGGGGCAAACTGCTCCTTGACCGGGTCGACAATGGTCGGGCTCAACAACAACACCGCCATCAGCAACCGCAGCGGTTCGCGCAGCCAGCGCCAGATCCAGCGGGTCAGGCGAAACCACACCAACAGGCAGCCCAAAGCGGCGAAGGCGTAAAGGCCCCAAGCGGTCAGATAGTCGTTCTCGGTCATGGTGTCCATGGCAAGGTAGGCAAACAGGCCCGTATGATAACGGCTTTTGAGGGCCACGGCTGCAATGCCGTCGGCCCACCACCAGACAGAGAGTGATCCATGCCTCCATCGACCCACGCCGCTGCCGCCCCGATTGCCCGCCAGGACTCAGGCCAGGACCCGTATGCCTGGTTGCAAGAACGCGACAACAGCGAGGTGCTCGACTACCTCAGGGCCGAGAATGCCTGGCAAGAGGCGCAGCTTGAAGACCAGAAAGCGCTGCGCGAAACGCTGTTTCAAGAGATCAAGGGCCGTATCCTTGAGACCGACCTGTCACTGCCCTCGCCCTGGGGCCCGTACCTGTATTACACGCGCACCACCGCCGGTGACGAGTACGCACGCCACTACCGCTGCCCACGCCCGGCCGACGACAGCCAGCAGATCGACGAAAGTGCCGAAGAACTGCTGCTGGACCCGAATGTGCTGGCCAATGGCGGCTTTTTCTCCCTCGGTGCCTTCAGCATCAGCCCGGACCACAAGCGCCTGGCCTACAGCCTGGATACCAATGGCGAAGAGATCTACACCCTGTACGTAAAGGAATTGTCTTCGGGCAAGGTCAGCGAACTGGCGTTTGCCGACTGCGATGGCAGCATGACCTGGGCCAACGACAGCCTGACGCTGTTCTTCGGCGAACTGGACGACACCCACCGCCCGCACAAGCTGTATCGCTATCGCCTGGACGGCACCGCCGCCGAAGAGGTGTTCCACGAGCCCGACGGGCGCTTCTTCCTGCATTGCTACCGCTCCAGCTCCGAGCGTCAACTGCTGCTGTCCCTGGGTAGCAAGACCACCAGCGAAGTCTGGGCCCTGGATGCCGAGCAGCCGCAACAGGCGTTTGCCTGCCTGGCGCCACGGGTCGAAGGCCATGAGTACGATGTCGACCACGGCAAGCTGGACGACCAATGGACCTGGTTTATCCGCAGTAACCGCGACGGCATCAACTTTGCCCTGTTCCAGGCCGCCGACACCGGCAGCGTGCCCAGCGAAGACCAGTGGCACAACCTGATTGCCCACGATGACGCAGTAATGCTCGACGGCGTGACGCTCAATGCCCGGGCCATGACCCTGAGCCTGCGCATTGGCGGCCTGCCGGTGATCGACGTGCACCCACAGGGCCTGCCGACCTATCGCGTGGAATTGCCAGACGCGGCCTACAGCCTATACGTGCAAAACAGCCTGGAGTTCCACAGCGACAAGATCCGCCTGCGCTATGAAGCCCTCAATCGCCCGGCCCAGGTCCGTCAACTGGAACTGGCCAGCGGCGCGCAACAAGTGCTCAAGCAAACCCCGGTACTGGGCGTGTTCAATGCCGACGACTACGTCAGCCAGCGGTTGTGGGCGACGTCTGCCGATGACACCCAGGTGCCGATCAGCTTGGTGGTCAGGCGCGACCAGGTGGGCCAGCCGACGCCGCTGTACCTGTACGGCTACGGCGCCTACGGCTCAAGCCTCGACCCGTGGTTTTCCCATGCGCGCCTGAGCCTGCTGGACCGCGGCGTGGCATTTGCCATTGCCCATGTACGCGGCGGTGGCGAACTGGGCGAGGCCTGGTACCGCGCCGGCAAGCAGGAGCACAAGCAAAACACCTTCAGCGACTTTATTGCCTGCGCCGAGCACTTGATCGCCGAGGGCCTGACCACCGCCAAGCAACTGGCTATCAGCGGTGGCAGCGCCGGCGGGCTGTTGATCGGTGCCGTGCTCAACCAGCGCCCGGAGCTGTTCCAGGCGGCGATTGCCGAGGTGCCCTTTGTCGACGTGCTCAACACCATGCTCGACCCGGACCTGCCCCTGACCGTCACCGAATATGACGAATGGGGCAACCCCCAGGAGCCCGAGGTGTATGAGCGGATCAAGGCCTATGCGCCCTACGAAAATGTCAGCGCCCAGGCCTACCCGGCGATGCTGGTGATCGCCGGCTATAACGACAGCCGCGTGCAGTACTGGGAAGCCGCCAAGTGGGTGGCCAAGCTGCGCGCCACCAAGACCGACGACAACCTGTTGCTGCTCAAGACCGAACTGGGCGCCGGCCATGGCGGCATGAGCGGGCGCTACCAGGGCTTGCGTGACGTGGCCCTGGAATACGCCTTTGTGTTCAAGGCCCTGGGGCGGGCTTAAGAACCCGTCGCCTTCGGCTTGCTGTCGTTTTGCTGCAGGCCGGGCAAGGTCTGGTCCTTGGGCGGCTTGGGCATTTCAATCGGCGGCAACGGCGCCCCGGCCCCTTGTGGCTTGGGTGCCGTGGGCGGGGTGACTTGCGGATAGGGGGTCGGCGTTGCAGTGCCCGGTGCGCCCGTGGTGGTCGCCGGCGTGTTCGGCACGGCTTGCAACTGCTGGGCATGTGCGGCCCCCAATGTGAGCACACTCCCTACAATGACCGCTAGAATGCTGCACTTCATCGATGGCTCCATGGCCTGACTGTTAACCAGTCCCAAGGCTACTCCCAACCGCGCAAGAATGCCCTTCCCAATGAGATTTCCATGAAACGTTTCGTGCTGCTCGACACCACCCCCATCCCCGATAACGGCGGCGCCCTGTGCCTGTTCGAGTATGGCGAGGATTTTGTGATCAAGATCCAGGGCGGTGACGGCGGGCAATTGATGAACACGCGCATGCACGGTTCCGAAGATGCCCTGGCCGAGATCCCTTGCCGCAAGGTCGCCGGACGCCCCGGTTCACGGGTGTTGATTGGCGGCCTGGGCATGGGGTTCACCCTGGCCTCGGCGCTCAAGCACCTGGGCAAGACGGCACAAGTGGTGGTGGCTGAGCTGGTGCCGGGCGTCGTGGAATGGAATCGCGGCCCCCTGGGGGAAAAGTCCGGCAACCCGTTGCAGGACCCGCGCACCGTGATCCGCCTGGAAGACGTGGCCAAGGTGCTGCAAGCCGAGCCCCAGGGCTTTGATGCAATCATGCTCGATGTCGACAACGGCCCCGAAGGCCTGACGCAGAAAGCCAACAGCTGGCTGTACTCCGCCGGCGGCCTCAGCGCCTGCGCCAAGGCCCTGCGGCCCAAGGGCGTGCTGGCGGTGTGGTCGGCCAGCGCCGACAAGCAGTTCAGCGACAAACTGCGCAAGGCCGGCTTCAAGGCCGAGCAAGTGCAAGTCTTCGCCCACGGCAACAAGGGCACCCGGCATACCATCTGGATTGCCGAGAAGCTCAAGGGCTGAAGTAAATTGCCCCGCGAGCAGCTAGAATCAACGCTATCCGTGAGCCACTAAAAACAGGAGCCATGATGAGCTCGACCAACCCGCCCTCCCACACCGCCAAGCTGGACCGCATCCTCGCCGATGCCCAGCGCGACCGGGAAATGGGCTACCGCGACAAAGCCCTGAAAATGTACCCCCACGTGTGTGGCCGCTGTGCCCGTGAGTTCGCCGGCAAGCGCCTCAGCGAACTGACCGTGCACCACCGTAACCACAACCATGATGACAACCCCCAGGACGGCTCCAACTGGGAGTTGCTGTGCCTGTACTGCCACGACAACGAGCACTCGCGCTATACCGACCAACAGTACTTCGGCGAAGGCTCCACCAGCAGCCCGACCATTGCCAAGGCGACGCACAACCCGTTTGCGGCGTTGGCGGGGTTGATGAAGAAGGACGACTGACGGTCGTCGCTGAACGTTACGACGCCATCGCGGCGATGACAATCGCCGCGATGACAATCGCCCAGACACGCCATGTCTATACCGACCGCAGATCGAGCAATCCCCGTATAATCGCGGTTTTTCTCGAAGGCACCCTCTCCCGTGGGCAATAAACGCTACAGCTGCATCGGTCTGTATAACCCCAAATCCCCCGAAAACGTCGGTTCGGTCATGCGCGCCGCCGGCTGCTATGGCGTGGCTTCGGTGTTTTACACCGGTAAACGCTATGAGCGGGCCCGGGACTTTATTACCGACACCAAGAAGGTCCACCACGATATCCCGCTGATCGGTATCGACGACCTGAAAAAAATCCTGCCCCTGGGCTGTATCCCGGTCGCCGTGGAACTGGTGGATGGGGCCCGGCCGTTGCCGGAGTACACCCATCCTGATCGCGCACTGTATATCTTCGGCCCCGAAGACGGCTCCCTCGACAAAGAGATCCGCGACTGGTGCGAGGACGTGATCTACATCCCGACCACCGGCTGCATGAACCTGGCGGCCACCGTCAATGTGGTGCTCTACGACCGCCTGGCCAAGGGCAATAACACCCGCTCGGGGCCCAAGTACTGATTTTTTGGGAACATCCACCGCCTGCCCGCAGTCACTTGCCTATCTATGGCCCTTTGTTGGAGACAGACCATGAGCGACAGCAAAACCCTCAACCCCGTGATTGAATCGACGCCGTTCCAGACCCAGCCAACCCAGAACGTCCAGGGCTGGGAGCGCATTGGCTCCCTGGCCGGTGGTGTGGTGATGATGGGCAAGGGCATTCGCCGGGGCGGTTTTTTCGGCCTTATCCAGGTGGCGATTGGCGGCGTAGCGTTGGCGCGCGGGATCAGCGGGCATAGTTCGGCCAAGTCGCTGCTGGAAAAAAGCCGCCGGGATATGAACAGCGTGCGCACTAAAATCGAACGGGCCGGTGAGGAACTGAAAACCCTCAAGACCCGGGCGCAAGTGGCTGCCGAAAAAACCACCCACTGACACAACTTGTGTGGAAGCTGGGCCAGCTCCCACACAAATGCAGTTCCCACACAAGCCCAGTGCCTACACAAGCGGTGTTCCCACCGTTGAGGTTCAGCGCAGCAATTTGCTGTCGAGCACCACCGAGGATTCGCCGATCACGCTGGCGGCCAACTGCACAAACGCCTGGGTGGTGATGCTGTCCAGGCGCATCAGCGCCTGGGTCAGGTCATCCAGGGAGCGTTTGTTGTGGGTTTTCAGGCGGATCTCGCGATCCAGCTCCTGCAACACCACCACCGCCCGCGCCACCGTGGCGCCGCTGACGTGCTCGCCGCGTAACGTCGTCACGCCTTTGCCGTCCTTGCTCAAGCGCGCCTGGATCGCCCCATAGCGCTCATCGCTGATACCGCCCGCGCGCCGCAGCAACTCGATGGCGTAATACTCCGCGAGGCCTTCGCTGATCCAGTCGCTGCCCTGCTGGTCGTTGAACCGGCCAATGGCCTGCACCACTTCGCGAATCAACGGGCTGCTGCCGTTTTCGCTGACCAGCGGCGTACGGCTATTGAGGTACACCGAATCGCGCCCGGCAAACGCGCCACGGCGCATCGGATCACTGGCGCCCACCACCAGCAGCTTGGCCGGATGCCGGGGAAACGCCGCTTGCACCTGGGGCCAGACAAACGTCAGCAAGGTCAGCACATCCATGCGGCGCATGGCCTGGCCCTTGGGCGAGGCCACGCTGATTTCGGTTTCGCCCAGGCGCACCCGGCGGCTGCCCAGGTTGCCGGCGAGCATCCAGCCGGTGGGCCGGTCGAACAGGCGGGAGACATTGTCGATGCGGAACTTATGCTTGCCGATGCGCGGCCAAGGGGTCTCGACGCTTTTCCACCCCGGCGGCAGCTCGAAGGTCAGCCGCGACACCAGCTCCACGCCGTCCTGCTGGTCCAGGCGTGCCGCTGGCACCAGGTCCTCCCCGCGAAACAGCGCCCAACTGGGGGTCATGCGCGATTCGTAGAGGCCGGCCTTGCGCGCATGGCTCAGGCGCACGCGGTAGGTCAGGCTGGCCTTGTCGGCGCCCGGCTGCCACAGGCCGCGACTGGCCCCCGCTGCTGGCGTGACCTGCCACTGGCCGTCGGCCTTGAAGTCGCTGTAGTCACCGTCGCGGCCCAGGTCGAAGTCCAGGCTGCGCACCGCCGAGCCCTGGGACAGGCTCAGGCGCACCTCGGCCTGATCGCTTTGGGGTAACAGCTTGACGTAATAATCGAGGTCGACCTTTTTCGCCGACCACGCCGACGCGCTCAACCCCAGCAACAGCAGGCTCGCCATCAGCCTGGCTTGGACCGTCATACGCTCTCCTTTTCAGCCCGCGCGGAAAATCAGGTAATCCTCCCAATCGTCCTCGGGCACGCTGCCTTCGCTGAGCATGCGCCCGGATTGGGAAATGCGTTCGTGGTGCACGGCATCGCGGTCACCGCAGACCAGGTGGTGCCAGAGCGGCAAGTCCTTGCGCTCACTGACCAGGCGATAGCCACAGGTCGGTGGCAACCATTTGAACTGATCGGCCTGGCCCGGGGTGAGCTGGATGCAATCGGGCACCGAGTCCCGACGATTAGGGTAGTCGGTGCACTGGCAGGTCTTCAGGTCCAGCAGTTTGCAGGCGATACGTGTGTAATAGACGCTGTTGTCGTCTTCATCTTCAAGCTTTTGCAGGCAGCACAGGCCACAGCCGTCGCACAGCGACTCCCATTCCTCCTGGTCGAGGTGCTCAAGGGTTTTGCGTATCCAGAAAGGTTCGACTTTGGCGGCCATGGCTCTGCATCAGTATCAATAGGTGAAAAGGCCGCCAGTCTAGTGCCCAAGCCCCCCGGGGCCAAGCGCTTACGACTGCCGGTAGGGCCAGGCTTGTCAGGTGCGCGGTGACGCAGTAGTTTTGAACACCGTTTTTTCATCAGGATGCGCTTATGAGTACTCAAGCCCGCGTTGCCGATTATCCGATCCACCCGCAATTCACCGAGCGCTGGTCGCCGCGTGCGTTTACCGGGGAAAGCATCCCGGAAGAAACCCTGCTGAGCTTCTTTGAGGCGGCGCGCTGGGCACCTTCGGCCTACAACTCGCAGCCTTGGCGGTTTCTCTACGCCCGTCGCGATACGCCGGATTGGCAGCGGTTCCTGGGCTTGCTGAACGAATTCAACCGGGGCTGGGCGCAACATGCGTCAGCGTTGGTGATCGTGGTCTCGAAAACCGACTTCACCGTGCCGGGCGCCACTGAAGAAACCCCGGCGCTGTGGCACACCTTTGACACCGGCTCAGCCTGGGGCCACCTGGCGCTGCAAGCCAGCATCAGCGGCTGGCACACCCATGGCATGGCTGGCTTCGATCAGGAACTGACCCGCCGGGAACTGAAAATCCCCGAGGGCTATGCCCTGCACGCGGCAGTCGCCGTGGGCAAGCTGGGCGACAAGTCGACCCTGGCCGACTACCTGCAAGCCCGGGAAGCCCCAAGCCCGCGCCGGCCGTTGAACGAGTTGGTAGCGGCAGGTGATTTCAGCCTGTAACACATGGCAGGCGCTGGTTTGCCAGCGCCTGCCGGGTCAATAACCGCGCTCGAAGCTCACTTCGCCCCGCAGCGAATCCTTGGCCTGGTACGCCCGCAGGTTCTCGACAAACAGCGCCACCATGCGCCGCGGGCACGTCGGCGCCGAGCTATGGCCGGTCAACAGCAAGCCCCAGGCCGTCCAGAACGGATGACGCTGGGGCAGTGGCTCCTGGCGGCAAACGTCGATGACCGCACCGGCCAGGTGCCCTTCCTTCAGGGCCTCGACCAGATCGGCATCCACCACCGCCACGCCCCGGCCGACGTTGATAAACAGGCCGGTGGGCTTGAACTGCTTGAACAGCGCCGCATCGTACAGGTCGTGGGTGTTCGGCGTGTTGGGCAGCAGGTTGACCACATAGTCCACCTCGCCCACCAGGCGGCCCAGTTGATCCGGCCCGGCCACCTCGATAAACGGGGCCTGCTCCCGGGCCTCGCTGGCAATGCCATACAACTCCACGCCAAAGGGCAGCAGGAACTGCGCCACGCTCTGGCCGATATCGCCGGTGCCGACGATCAGCACCTTGCGCCCCGCCAGGCTCTGGCCCATGCGGTTGTCCCACTTGCGCTCGACCTGGCTGACCAGGCGCGCCAGCACCTCACGCTCGTGACCAAGCAGGTAGGTGAGCACGTACTCGGCCATCACCTGGCCGAAAATGCCAACGGCACGGGTCAATCGATAATCCCGTGGCAAGCCATCGGCCAACAGCGGCGTGATGCCGGCCCAGGTCGATTGCAGCCATTGCGGGTGATGGCCCTGGCGCAGCAGGGTTGCCAGCAGGTCCGGCTGGCCCAGCCACACCGGGCAATCGGCGGCCAGGCGCGACAATTGGGCCGAGTCGCCACTGGTCAGGACTTCAAGATCCGGCGCTGCTTCGCGCAGCAGCCGGGCATACAGCGGGTGGTCCTGTTCTGCAATCAGAACGCGCATGGTTCAAACCTTTCAAAAACAGTGCAGGCAGCCACCGCCAGCACACTGACTGCAGGGCTCGGGGCTCGCCAGGTCATTCGATTCAAACGTGCCCCGAACGGGACACGGGTCGATCACATCGGGTCGTTACGGCGCAGCAGCTCTTCGGGCAAGTGTTCGATGTACTCGTCGTCCGGCGGTGGCATTTGCAGGTGGTAGCCCTGCTTTTGCAGGTTGGCCAGGACCGCCACGATATCTTCCTGCTGCAGCTTGCGCTCCGGCGTCAGCACCAGGTTGAACGCGTGCACTGGCTTGCCGAATACCGTCAGCAGGCCTTCGGGCACGCGCTCCAGGGCATCGCTCTTGAGCACGTAGAGGTACATGCCGGCGCGTTTCGGGCTGCGGTAGATGGAACAAATATGTTTCAAGGCTGTTCTCCGGCAGTGGCCAGGCTGTCCAGCAGCGCCTGGCCCATCAGCTCGCGGCGCCAGCCACGCAGCGAGTCAGGCAATTGGTAAGGCCCATCGGGGTAGCCACTCTTGACCAGCGCCTCGAGGGTTTTCTTGCGCAGCATCAGCTCCGGGGCCATGTCCAGGCGTTCGGCGAAGGTCTGGCCCAGGGCGCGCAGTTGCTTGATCAGCACCGCAGCATCCACCGGCAACGGCTCAGGCACGGCCGGTGGCCATTGGTCCATCGGCACGCTGGCGGCACGCTTGATCAGGCCCAGCAGGAACTCGCCATCCTGGCGCACGGTGCGTGGGTGCATGTCTTCGATCTTGCCCAGGGCCGCGAGGGTATCCGGCTGGGACTTGGCCAGGGGCCATAACGAGTGTTCACGCAGGATACGGTTGCGCGGCAGGTCGCGGGCGCGGGCCTGCTGTTCGCGCCAGGCGCACAGTTCACGCAACACGGCGAGCTGGGCACGGGACAGTTTCCAGGCCAGCTTGGCGTCGCGGTAGACCTCATAGGGGTCGATCTCGCGGCGCAGGTTGGCCACCAGTTCGGCGCCATCTTCCAGGACCCAGGCGTATTTTTCGTCGGACAGTCGCGGGCGCAGCCGTGTGTAGACCTGCGCCAGGTGCACCGCGTCTTCGGCGGCATAACTGACCTGGGTCTCGGACAATGGCCGCTGCAGCCAGTCCGAACGGGTCTCGCCCTTGGGCAGCTCGATGTCGAGCACCGCTTGCACCAGGCGCGAGTAGCCCATGGAGAAGCCGAGGTTCAGGTAGGCAGCCGCCAGTTGGGTATCGAACAACGGCACCGGCAGGCTGCCGGTCAGGCGCAGCAACACTTCCAGGTCTTCGCTGCAGGCATGCACCACCTTGATCACCGCCGGGTTTTCCAGCAGGGCGGCCAGGGGTTGCCAGTTATCGATGGTCAGGGGATCGATCAGATAAGCGCGTACACCATCCCCGATCTGGATCAACCCGGCGATGGGATAGAAGGTATCGACCCGCATGAATTCGGTGTCGAGGGCGACGAATGGCAACTGCTGCCATTCGGCGCAATGCTGGCCGAGGCTATCGTTGTCGCAGATCCAGTGAATATCGATGGCCACACGGCTCTCCCTTGAAGAATGGCGCGCAGTATATATCGCCAGAGGGGCTTTCGAGCACCCGCAGTGTGCCAGCCATCATGAAAACTCTGACAGGAGACGAAGAAAAACCCGACCGTTGAGGGTTATCCTCGTTTACGCAGCACATAAACCCGCCACAAGGCCGAGCCGGGCATGAACTCTTGCTGGTTAAGCACCGTGAAGCCCGCCTGGCGGAACTCCGCTTCCACCTCGATGCGATGGGAGCGCAAGGGTTGCCCCGTGCCTGGCGGTTGGCGTTCACGGTGGCGGCTGTCGTTGTTCACCGAGACAATCACGGTGTCGCGGCTGACCCGGTGAAACTCACGCAGCAGCGCCAACCGCGCGTCGGCCGTAGGCACGTGGCGATACAGCTCCAGGCAAAAAATGCAGTCCACCGCGTTGGCCGACAGGCCGATGGAAAAGGCCGAGCCCTGGAACGTCTTGATTCGCCGCAAAAATACCGCGCCATGGTGGCTCTGGGCATGGTCAAGCATGGCCTGGGACGGGTCCGAGGCCAGGATCACCCGGTTACTGTGCTCGGCCAGCACCGGCCAGAAACGCCCGGCCCCACAGGCCAGGTCCAGCACCAGCCCGGGCTCCCCCGCCACTTTCAGGGCGTGGCGCACCAGACGCTCATCGCGCCATAACCATAAGCGGCGCAGCAACGTTGGCGGACGCGGATCGCCGCAGACCCGAGCGTGGTCACGATCACAGCACGCGGCGAATTCAGCCTCGATGGACGATGGGGGTTGTGACGACATCACGGGACTCATGTAGATGAACCGGTCTCTACGGACACTGGATCTTCAGCTTAACCACCCTCGCGTGAAAAAAAGGTTGAAAGCGCCACGGCCCGTCATCACGCCTGGTGCAGGTACCAGCGCCAGTCCTGCTCGCCCACTTCGCCCATGAACTGCCGGTACTCGGCCCGCTTGACCGCCAGGTACACATCAAGGAACGCCTGGCCGAACGCCTCCCGCGCCCAGGCCGAAGCTTCCAATGCGCGCAAGGTGGTCAGCCAGTCGGTGGGCAGCAGTTCCTTGGCCTGGGCGTAACCGTTGCCCGTGACCGGCGCGCCGGGATCGCGCTGCTCGCGAATGCCGCGGTGAATCCCCGCCAGAATGGCTGCCGCCGCCAGGTAGGGGTTGGCATCGGCGCCGCAGATGCGGTGTTCGATGTGCCGCGAAAACGCCGGGCCGCCCGGCACACGCAGGCTCACCGTGCGGTTGTCGACCCCCCAGGTGGCCGCCAGCGGCGCATAGCTGTTGCTCTGGAAGCGGCGGTAGGAGTTGGCGTTGGGACAGAACAGCAGCAAGGAGTCGAGCAAGGTGCTGAGCATGCCGCCGACCGCCTGGCGCAGCAGCGGCGTACCGTCGGCCGCCTCACTGGCAAACAGGTTGTTGCCGTCTGCGTCCGCCAGGCTGACGTGCATATGCATGCCGGTGCCAGCCAGGTCATCGAACGGCTTGGCCATGAAACAGGCCGTCATCCCGTGTTTATGGGCCACGCCCTTGACCAGGCGCTTGTAGCGCACCGCCTCGTCCATCGCCTGCAAGGCATCGCTGCGATGCTCCAGGGTGATCTCGACCTGGCCCGGGGCGTATTCGGAAATCGCCGTGCGGGCGGGGATGCCCTGCAATTTGCAGGCGCTGTACAGGTCGGCCAAAAACGGTTCGATCTGCTCCAACTCCCGCAGGCCATAGACCTGGGTCGAGCGCGGGCGACCGCCATCTATATCCCGCGCCGGTTGTGGGCGGCCATTGCTGTCGGGTTTCTGGTCCAGCAGGTAGAACTCCAGTTCCGCCGCCATCACCGGGTAATAACCGTCGGCCTTGAGCCCGTCGATGACCTTGGCCAACAAGTGCCGAGGGTCGGCCACCGTCGCCGGCAGGCCTTCCTCGGGGTGCATGCTGACCTGCACCGCCGCCGTCGGGATCAACCGCCACGGCATGCGCTGCAAACTGCCGCTGATCGGGTAGGCGCGGCAGTCGATATCCCCCACCTCCCACACCAGGCCGGAGTTTTCCACATCGTCGCCATTGAGGGTCAGGCCCAGGATGGTACTGGGCAGCGGCCGGCCGCTTTCGTAGACCGCCAGCAGTTCATCACGGTGCAGCAGCTTGCCGCGGGGCACGCCGTTGCTGTCGAGGATAAACAGCTCGAACATCTCGATATCGGGGTTGTGCTCAAGAAAGGACTGGGCTTCGTGCAGGCTAGCAAATACGTGACTCATGGCAACTCTCTTACGTTTGCGTCAGGCAGGCGCGCGCGACGGCGCACCCGTAATGGGGGCAATCAGCGTAAGGGAGAGGTATCCGGCGGGCGCGCATGGCGGCAGTGCCACAGCGCCCAAAAGGCTAGTTCCGAAGGCAACGCATCAACACCCAGCCGACACACCGGGCGGCTAGGCACGATGGCGCCAGGCAAGGCCTCGGGGTGAGTGTCGGGGGAACCGTCCATGCAGGGATCACAGTCAAGAGATGCGCGCCAGCGTCACACGGCGGGTCAAGCCATTAAATTCAGTCTTGATGGAGTGCAGTTTCAGGATGACTAAACATTCGCCACCCATTCGCCAGCTCGACAAACGCCCGGCATGCCGCGCTGCGATAAGCCCCCTTGCGACTGAGCAAAGCCACCGTGCGCTGCGGCAATGGCGGGCGCAATTGCACCGCGTGCAAGCCCTGCTGGGCCATGGCCACTTCACGGGGCAGGATCGTTGCCAGTTGGGTATGGCGAATAATCTCGATCACCGCACTGATCGAATTGGCCTCCATGGCAATCTGCGGTTTCATCTCCACCAGGCGGCAATAGTCATCGATGTAACGACGTGTCACAAATTCGCTGTTCAACAGCACCAGGGGTTGCTGCTTGAAGTCCGCCAGCGTGAGCCACTGTTTGCGGTGCAAGGTGGCATGACTGGCGCTGGCCACCAGGCTCAACTCCTCGACAAACACCTCTTGGCATTCGATATCTGGCACGTGTTCGCCGCTAAAACCAATGCCGATATCCACCAGGTCCTCGGTCAGCGCGCACTCAAGACGATCCTGGGTCATCTCCTCGACGCTGACGCTAATTCCCGGATACAGGCCATAGAACTGTGCCAGCAGCGGCCCGATCAGATACGCGGTGAAGGTCGGGGTCATGGCCAGGCGCAAATTGCCGCGGCTCAGGTCTTGTACGTCATGCATGGCCCGGGTGCCCGCCTGCAAATCCTGCAAGGCCAGGCGCGCGAAGCGCACATAGGCCTGGCCCGCGTCGGTCAGGTTGACGCTACGCCCAGAGCGATCCAGCAACGGTGCCCCCAGGCGCTCTTCCAGTTGCTTGATCTGTTGCGACAATGTCGGCTGCGATACATGCAACGCCTCGGCGGCCCGCGTGAAGTTACGGTGCTCGGCAACGGCCAGCAGGTAACGGATATGACGTAGCAGCATGTAAAACGCTCCAGCTATAGGCACTACTTATAGAAACCATAATAAGCCGGTCTTGGACGCTATAGCCAAACACTTCCATCCTTGCCCCCATCAGCGACGCAAGGAGAAACACCATGCAGCATCTCATCGACGGCTTTCGCAAGTTCCAGGGCGAAGCCTTCAGCCAGCGCAGTGACCTGTTCAAGCAACTGGCGACCACGCAAAACCCCGGCACGCTGTTTGTTTCCTGTTCCGACAGCCGTGTAGTCCCGGAGCTGTTGACCCAGCAGGAGCCTGGCGATCTGTTTGTGATCCGCAACGCCGGCAATATCGTGCCCTCCTACGGCCCGGAGCCGGGTGGGGTCTCGGCCACGGTCGAATATGCCGTAGCGGTACTGGGTGTGCGCGATATCGTGATTTGCGGCCACTCCGACTGCGGCGCCATGACCGCTATCGCCACCTGCAAATGCCTGGATCACTTGCCCGCCGTGGCCAACTGGCTGCGTCATGCCGAGTCGGCCAAGGTGATCAACGCCGCCCGTACCCATGCCTCGGATGCGAAGCGCCTGGACGACCTGGTACGGGAAAACGTGGTCGCACAATTGGCCAACCTCAAGACCCACCCCAGCGTCGCCCTGGCGCTGGAACAGGGCCGGCTGAACCTGCATGGCTGGGTCTACGATATCGAAAGTGGTTGTATCAACGCCCTGGATGGCCGCACCGCTCGCTTTATATCCCTGCTGGACAACCCACAGACCCGCGCGCACGCCGCCTGAAGCTTATTAACCGAAGAGGAAACCATCATGCTGCAATCCCAATTGAGCCAAACCCCACGCCTGGCCCTGGCCGACACCGTGATTGATCTCAAGGCCCGCAAGGACCTGTCCTGGCAGGATCTTGCCGACGGCACCGGCCTGAGCCTGGCGTTCGTCACCGCCGCCCTGCTTGGGCAACACCCGCTGCCCAAGGAGGCCGCCGATGTGGTGTGCAACAAACTGGGCCTGGACGCGGACGCCAGCCGCCTGCTGCAAAGCGTGCCTCTGCGTGGCAGCATCCCCGGTGGCATTCCGACGGACCCGACCGTGTACCGGTTCTATGAAATGCTGCAGGTCTATGGTTCAACCCTCAAAGCCCTGGTCCACGAGCAGTTCGGCGACGGCATCATCAGCGCCATCAACTTCAAGCTGGACATCAAGAAGGTCGAAGACCCGGACGGCGGTTCCCGTGCGGTGATAACCCTGGACGGTAAATACCTGCCAACCAAGCCGTTCTAACCCGCCGACAACCGTCTACGCTCTTGGGACTTGCACAAGAACGAGGAACGGGTCAATGAAGGCAATGCTCCAAGCCACCTGGCTGCTGCTGATATTGGGTTTCAGCCAGGTGCACGCTGCACCCTCCCAGGAACAGGACGCCAAAGCAGCCGTAGCCTTGCTGGAAAAGGCCCTGGCTTATTACCACGACAACGGTGACAAAGCCTTCGCCGCCTTCAGCCGCCAGGGCGAGTTTGTCGACAAGGACCGCTATGTGTTCGTGGTCGATACCAAGGGCGTGCTGCTGGCCAGTGGCGGTCCTTCATCGGCGCTGATCGGGCGCGATGTATCCGAAGTGCTCGGGCCAGACCTGCGCCAGTCCTTCAAGGACGCGCTGAAGATCCCGGAAGGCAATGGCATCCAGCAGGCCGAATACCACTGGCAGAACTGGAACGACGGCAAGGTGGAACGCAAACATGTGTTCTACCAGCGTATCGGCCAGCGCATCCTGGCCGTCGGCTATTACCTGCCCCGGGCCACGCCCGAACAGGCCAAGGCCCTGCGCGACAAGGCGGTCAAGGCACTGGAGAAAAACGCAGCCGCCACCTTGAAGGCAATCAATGCGCTGCAAGGCGGATTTTTGCAGGACGACCTGTATGTGTTTGTGGTCGACCTGGAGACCGGACGCTATGTGGCCCACGGCACCAACCTGCGCCTGGTCAACACCGACTTCGCCAAGGTCAAGGACCCGGACGGCAAGCCTGTGGGTGAGCCGATCCTGCAATTGATGAAGGAGCAGGGTCAGGGGGAATATGAATACCGCTGGAAAAACCCGGTGACCGACAAGGTGGAAAACAAGCATGCCTATCTGCGCAAGAGTGGGCATTTTCTGGTGGCGGTGGGTTACTACAGCCCTTGAGCCACTTGGCTGAGGCCGGACCCTATCGTCCGGCTATCGCGCCCGGTCCTCACGCCCCCGCAGCAGTTGATTGGGCATGACAATCGCCGCCGCCAGCCCCAGCAACGACACTGCCGCGCTGACCATCAACAAATGCTGGAAGGTGCTCAGCAACGCTGCGCGCAAGGCATCCTGCGCCGGGCCCGGGGCCGCGTTGAGGCCATCGAGCAGAACATTGCCGGAGCTGCCTTCAGCCATCATCGAGCCGCTGGCCAGATGGGCAAAGCTCGAATCCTGCAACAACGCCAACAGCAAGGCCGACATACAGGCCACGCCGACCGCGCCCCCCAGTGAGCGGAACAGGTTGGTGGTGCTGGTGGCGACGCCGATATCGTGTTGCGCCACCGAGTTTTGCGTGCCCACCAGGGACGTCGGGAACTGCATGCCAGACGCAATGCCACTGAGCACCATGAACAGGCTGCTGAGGATCAGCGACTGGGGTGCACTGAAGGCCATGCCAAGGATCGCTATCGGCATAAGCAGCGCCCCGGTCAGGATCATCGGTTTATAGCGGCCGGTCACGGAGGTCATGCGTCCGGCAAAGAACGCGCCCATGGGCAAGCCTATCGCCAGCGGCAGCAGGTGCAGGGCGGCGCTGTCGGCACCGGCGCCGGTGACGCTCTGGTAACGCAGGGGCATCAGCACGACCAGCGAGATGGCCTGGAAACTGGTGAAGAAAATCGTGCACCAGCACAGCACCGCATTGCGGTTGGCGAACAGGTGCATGGGCAACAACGGCTCCCGCGCCCGACGCTCGTGCCAGACAAACACCGTCAATGCCAGCAGGGCACATGCCAACAGGCCCAGGACTGGCTTATCGCGCCAATGATGGCCCTGGCCGATTTCAGTGATGCCCAGCAATAGCGCGGTCAGGCCGATGATCATCAGCACTGTGCCCAGGTAATCGATGATCGGCTTGCGCTGCGGCACCGGCAGCCCCACCAGTGTGCGATGGGCCACCCACCAGGCGCCCGCGCCCAAGGGCAGATTGATCAGAAAGACCCAGCGCCACGACAGGTATTGGGTCATATAGCCGCCCAACACCGGCCCGGCCACACTGGCGACCGCGTACATGCTGCTGAAGTAACCCTGGTAACGCCCACGCTCGCGGGGCGGGATAATGTCGCCGATGATCGCCTGGCTCACGGAAATCATCCCGCCTGCGCCGATGCCCTGGAGGATGCGCGCCAACACCAGGTGTTCCATGCTTTGCGCCAGGCCACAAAACAGCGAGGCGACGGTGAACAGGCCCATGCCGATCAACATCATGGGCCGGCGCCCATACAGGTCGCCAAGCTTGCCGTAGATCGGCACCGCCACGGTCATCGCCACCATATAGCCGGAGATAACCCAGGCCAGTCGGTTGACGTCGTTGAACTGCGCGGAAATAGCCGGCATCGACACGGCCACAATGGTCTGGTCCAGCGCGCCGAGGAAAATCGCCAGCATCAGCGCGGCCAGGATACTGCGTACGGCAGGAGTGGTCTGGGTCACAACAGAACCTGTAGGCAAGGCCCACGGGAAAAGAGCCCCGTGGCAATGCCCGACAGCTTACTCGATAGCCCGCTATTGGATAGCCTCGTAAGGAAGTCCGACGTAATTTTCTGCAATAGTTTTGCGCCCCGCCTCAGACTCGACAAAATACTCCAGCTCGCTCTGGGCAATGCGCTGGCTGAAGCCATCGGCCTCGGGAAACGGGTGCAACATCGAGGTCATCCACCAGGAAAACCGCTCGGCCTTCCAGACCCGCCGCAGGCAGATCTGTGAGTATTGCTCCAGCAACTCCACGCGCCCTTCCCGGTACACCTTGCGCAAGATAGTGAACAAGGTGCTGACATCGCTGGCCGCCAGGTTCAGGCCCTTGGCACCGGTAGGTGGCACGATATGGGCGGCGTCCCCCAGCAGGAACAGGCGCCCGTACTGCATCGGCTCCACCACAAAACTGCGCAGCGGGGCGATGCTTTTTTCGATCGACGGCCCGGTCACCAATTGCGCCGCCAACTCATCGGGCAGGCGCGCCTTGAGTTCATCCCAGAAGCGCTGGTCGGACCACGCATCAAGCGACTCCTCGGCCGGCACCTGCAGGTAATAACGGCTGCGGCTGGGCGAACGCATGCTGCACAGGGCAAAGCCGCGCGGGTGCTTGGCGTATACCAGCTCCCCGTGGACCGGCGGGGTGTCGGCGAGGAGGCCCAGCCAGCCGAACGGGTAGACCCGCTCGAAGGTCTGGAGCACCCCGGCGGGAATCGACTGGCGCGCCACGCCATGGAAACCGTCGCACCCGGCGATGTAGTCGCAGTCCAGGCGCACCGGCTGCCCCTGGTGCTCGAAGGTCAGCCAGGGCCGCTCGCCCTTGAGGTCGTGGGGCTGAACATTGCGCGCTTCATACAGGGTGATCGCGCCGGCCTGCGCGCGGGCGGCCATCAGGTCGCGGGTGACTTCGGTCTGGCCGTAGATCATCACGGTCTGGCCGCCGGTCAGGGCTTTCAGGTCGATATGTTGCAAGCGTCCATTCAGGGCCAGCTCGAAGCCTTCATGCACCAGGCCCTCGGCGTCCATGCGCTGGCTGACGCCCGCCTGGCGCAACAGGTCGACCATGCCCTGCTCCAGCACCCCGGCACGAATGCGCCCAAGGACATAGTCCGGGGCCTGGCGCTCAAGGATCAGGGTTTCAATCCCCGCGTTGTGCAGCAATTGACCGAGCAACAGCCCCGCAGGACCGGCGCCGATGATGGCGACTTGGGTTTTCAGGGTTTTCATTATTTTTATGGCCCGCCTGCTTCCCCCGAACGTTATCGGTGAAAGCGTTGTCATTGGATTTGGTGCTGGCATTTTTCCCTTGAGCGGCCATTACCAGAAGGTGAAAACTGAGCCAAAACCTGCGCTTTTCGCCAATTGGGGCGATTACCGAACCACTGTCCTGAGTATCGGATTGAAACCATGACCAAAAATGCCAGTCCCGCGATTCCAGTGTTCAAACTCTACGGAGAAAGCCAACAGTGGCCGACCCCGGATTTGTTGCATTGCGAGACCATCTCCCGGCGCAGCCGCGAGTACCAGTGGGAAATCCAACCCCACCGGCATGCCGACCTGTGCCAATTGCTCTATGTGTACAAGGGCCAGGCGCAACTGGAGATCGAAGGCCAGCGCACGACGCTGACCGAATCGACCCTGCAAGTGCTGCCGCCGTTATGCGTGCATGGGTTTCGGTTTGCCGAGGATGTGCAAGGGTTTGTGGTGACACTGGCCGCGCCGCTGGTGGCACATCTACAAGGTCAACTGGGCTCGGCGGTAGACGGCTTGAGCACCCTGGGCAGTTACCCGGCGGGCGAGGACAGTGACTACCTCAACAGCCTGTTCGCACGGCTGCAGGACGAATACAACGACGACCTCCCGGCCCGGGACATGATGCTGCACGCCCTGGTCAGCGTGCTGCTGGTGTGGATCAGCCGCCAGGCCATCCAGCGCCGCCATCCACGGGCGCCACGCAGCCTTGAGTATTTTCGGCGCTTCACCCAGTTGGTGGAGCAGCACTACCGTGAACACCCGAAGATCGAAGACCTGGCGCACACGCTGGGGATCTCGGTGTCGCACCTCAACGGCACCTGCCGCGAACTGGGCGGGCAGCCGGCCTTGCAGATCATGCACGACCGCCAATTGCTGGAGGCCAAGCGCCTTTTGACCTACACCAGCATGACCATCAATGAAATGTCGGACGTGTTGGGGTTCTCTGATCCGACGAACTTTTCGCGGCTGTTTCGCCGGCGCGTGGGGTTTTCACCCAAGGCGTTTCGCGAACAGCTGAATGCGGGTTGACCCCACACCCGCCTAGTCAGCGCAAGTCGCTCAGGGTCGCCGAGTAGGTGCATTGCCCATGGTTGCAGGCAGCGGCCATGCCGGGTTGCAGGCGGGCCTGTTCGGCGCGGTAGACGGCGGTGCCGTAGAGGGCCGTGGCCAAGGCACAGAGGGTGAAAATCTTCAGGTACTTTCTGGTTTTGATCGTCATGGCGGTGACCTCCGGACAGATCAAGAAGGTGCTGTCTTAAGCATAGGCCAGCCAGGAAGAGTTGCCAGTTTTGACAGGTATTCAGGCGTCTTATCAGGCCTATAACCCTGCATCCCATTGTGGCTCTGGCGGGAACCGCACGACCAAAAAATCCAAGAGGCTGCGCAACGCCTGGGGCATGTGCTTGCGCGAGGCATACACCGCGTACATGTTCATCTGCCGGGGCTCGGCCTGGGGCAGCAGGCGGATCAACTGGCCGCTGCGGATGTAGTCGCCGGCCTGATAGGTGGGCAACATCGCCACCCCGGCCCCGGCCAGGGTCACGCGCAGCAAGGTGCTGGCCTCATTGGCGCTGATATTGCCGTGCACCGGCACCGACACGGGTTCGCCGTTCTCCTCGAAATGCCACAGGCTTTTGCCAAAGTAGGAATGGGTCAGGCAGTTGTGCCCCGCCAGCTCTTCTACCCGCCGGGGTTGCGGGTGTTGCAGCAGATAGCCGGGCGATGCGCAGATCACCGAGCGGCATACGGTCAGGTGCCGCGCTATCAGGTTGGGGTCCAGGTCGTTGCTGGTGCGGATCGCCAGGTCAATGCGCTCATCCACCAGGTTCACCGTGCGGTCGAGCATTTGCAGGTCAATGGACACCAGCGGGTAGCGCTTGACGTACTCGGCCATCGCTTCGGCCAGTTGCGCCTGGCCAAACGAAGTGCTGACGCTCAGGCGCACCAGGCCCCGGGGCGCGTTGTCCGGTTCGCTGACGGCGGCCTGCATGTCGCAGGACAATTCCAGCATCTGCCGGCAGCGCGGCAGGGTTTCGCTGCCGGCGGCGGTCAGGCTGAGCTTGCGCGTGGTGCGGTGCATCAGGCGTGCGCCGACCCAGTCCTCCAGCTCCGCCAGATAGCGCGACACCACCGGGCGCGACAGGTCCAGATGATCGGCCGCCGCCGACTGGCTGCCCAGGTCGACCACCGTGACAAACACCCGCATTGCTTGAAGACGATCCATGATTTGCCCGGTTTTAGAAACAAACTATGTTCCAGCATCGCATTTTTTGCTGCGTTCAGTGCAACTAAGCTCTGTTCATCGCCTGCCAAGGCACCTCTGACCTGGACCTGCACATGCTCACCACCCTCAAGCGTTTTGTATTGGCCACCACCGTACTCGGCTTTGCCGCTCACGCCGCCGCCGCCGACCTCACCCTCGACGTGTACAACCCGGGTGAAGCGGCGATCTTCCCCGTCAGCTCGGTGCTGGTCAGCGGCGAAAAAGACGCGATCCTGGTGGACGCGCAGTTCGGCAAGGGCCAGGCCGAGCAACTGGTGCAGAAGATCCGCGCCAGCGGCAAACAGCTGACCACCATCTATATCAGCCATGGCGACCCGGATTACTACTTCGGCCTCGACACCCTGGCCCGCGCCTTCCCACAGGCCAGGATCCTCGCACCGCAGCCGGTGGTCGAGCATATCAAGGCCACCGTTGCCGGAAAAATCGCCTATTGGGGCCCGAAAATGGGCGCCGATAAACCCGCCAACACCCTTATTCCCCAAGTGCTCGAAGGCCATCACCTGACGCTTGAAGGGCAATCGCTGGAAGTCATCGGCCTGGACGGCCCGCAGCCCGATCGCAGCTTCGTCTGGATCCCATCGATCAAGGCCGTGGTCGGCGGTGTGGTGGTCTCGCAAAACATCCACCTGTGGATGGCCGACACCCAGGGCGCGCAATCCCATGCCGATTGGCTGGACACCCTGCAACGTATCGAAAAACTCAAGCCGGCCACCGTGGTCCCCGGCCACTACCTGGGCACGCCTTCGGTCAAATCCGTCGCCTTCACGGCCGACTACATCAAGGCGTTCGACCTAGAAACCGCCAAGGCCAAGGATTCCGCCGCCCTGATCGCGGCCATGCAAAAACGCTACCCGAACCTGGCCGATGAAAGCTCCCTGGAACTGAGCGCCAAAGTCGCCAAGGGCGAAATGCAGTGGTGAATTGATCCACCCCTTACCGCACTGGAGAACGTCATGAGCAAAATCGCAATTATTGGTGCCACCGGCCGTGCCGGCAGCCAACTGCTGGAAGAAGCCCTGCGTCGCGGCCACACGGTCACGGCCATCGCACGCAACACCGCAGCTCTCGCCGCGCGCCCCGGCCTGACCGTCAAACAGGCCGACGCCCTGGACGCCAATGCCCTGCAACAGGCCATCAGCGGCAGCGATGTGGTGATCAGCGCCGCGCATTTTTCCACCCTGCCCGCTGCCGCCGTGATCGGGCCGGTCAAACAGGCTGGTGTGCCGCGTCTGCTGGTGGTGGGCGGTGCGGGTTCGCTGCTGTTGCCGGGCGGTGGGCGGGTCATCGACAGCGAAGGTTTCCCTGCCCAATACAAGGCCGAAGCCAGTGCTGGCGCGGTGTTCCTTGAGACCTTGCGCCAGGAAAAGGCGCTGGACTGGACCTTCCTTTCGCCCTCGGCAGAGTTTGTCGAGACCGAGCGCACCGGCACATTCCGCCTGGGCCAGGATGACCTGTTGGTAAGCAGCGAGGGCCGCAGCTGGATCAGCTTTGCCGACTTCGCCATTGCATTGATCGATGAAGTGGACACCCCGAAGCATTCGCGCCAGCGCTTTACCGTAGGCTACTGACACCCCCCCTGCAGGAGCCGGCTTGCCGGCGCCTGCAGAGGCAGTTTTTCAATACCCCCTGCGACTTTTTCATTTGCTCCCTGCCCTGCTCAGCCGCCTAATAGCAGCCTTGTCCGCTCAAGGCCCGCCCATGGAAAACGTCCACGCCAAACCCACCACCGCCCTCTGGCTGATGATCAGCGTCGTGCTGGTGGCCCTCAACCTGCGGCCGTCCATGGCGGCGGTGGGGCCTTTGTTGTCGTCGATCCGCGGCGAGGTGCCGCTGAGTTTCAGCGCCGCGTCGTTGCTGACCATGTTGCCGGTGATGGCCATGGGCTTGGCGATGTTCTTCGGCATCGGCCTGGGCAAACGCTTTGGCGAGCATCGCAGCATCGTGCTGGCGCTGGTGCTGATTGGCCTCGCCACCCTGTCGCGGCTGTTTCTCGACTCCGCCGCCGAGTTGATCCTCAGCGCCATCGCCGCCGGCGTGAGCATTGCGCTGATCCAGGCGTTGCTGCCCGCGTTGATCAAGTCGCGCTTTAGTGACAACGTTTCGCTGTTCATGGGCCTGTACGTCACCGCGATCATGGGCGGCGCGGCATTGGCGGCGTCGTTCTCGCCGTTCATCCAGGTGCAGACCGGCAGTTGGCGCATCGGCCTGGCGATCTGGGCGGTGCTCGCCGTAGTGGCGCTGCTGTTCTGGTCCGCCCAGCGCGCGGCGTTCCCTCCCCTGCCCCAAACCGGTGCCGACGCGCAGGCGTCCTTTTTTGGCAATCGCCGCGCGTGGTTGCTGGCGATTTTCTTCGGCCTTGGTACCGCGTCCTACACCTGCGTACTGGCGTGGCTGGCGCCGTACTACGTCGAGCAAGGCTGGAGCGCACAGAATGCCGGCCTGCTGCTGGGCTTCCTGACCGCCATGGAGGTGGTCTCCGGGCTGCTCACCCCGGCCATTGCCAACCGGCGCCAGGACAAACGCAGCGTGGTTGCCGTGCTGCTGGTGCTGATCATCGCCGGCTTCTGCGGCCTGATCCTCTCCCCACAGCACCTCACCTTACTGTGGCCATGCCTGCTGGGCCTGGGCATTGGCGGGCTGTTCCCGATGAGCCTGATCCTGTCCCTCGACCATCTGGACAACCCGCGCCGCGCCGGTGGCCTGACGGCGTTCGTGCAGGGCATCGGCTACCTGATTGCCGGCATATCGCCGCTGATTGCCGGAGTGATCCGCGACCAACTGGGCAGTTTCGAGTGGGCCTGGTGGTCGCTCACCGCGGTGGTGGTGGTGATGCTGCTGATGGTCCTGCGCTTCGACCCGCGCCACTATGCACGGCATATCCGCTAGGGGCGTCGTATTCCAAACAGTATCTGTCCCACAGTAGACATAGAAAGGTCCGACAGACCTTTCTATTGGTACGAGCGTTCCGTTAACATTTTGCCTTGTTTGCGCTGCGGTCGCGCAACAG
Organism: Pseudomonas sp. GW821-FHT01D09; assembly: GCF_059422465.1. NCBI lineage: Bacteria > Pseudomonadati > Pseudomonadota > Gammaproteobacteria > Pseudomonadales > Pseudomonadaceae > Pseudomonas > Pseudomonas sp. GW821-FHT01D09. The sequence goes on along the minus strand of NZ_JBWKWY010000004.1, from coordinate 148,270 downwards.
GCCCACGGACGGAACGAATGCTAAACAGCAACTTGCTTAGAAAGCTCGATATGCAGGACCTGATGGTGTTTGTCGCTGTGTATGAGCAAAGCAGCGTCACCGATGTGTCCGAAACCCTGTTTGTCAGCCAGTCCACGGTCAGTTACAGCCTCAAGAAGCTGCGCACCAGCTTTGAAGACGATCTGTTTATCAATACCCGCGCCGGCATGCGCCCGACCTACAAAGCCAGCACCATGTACGGGCATGTGCAGAAAATCCTCGAAAGCATCAACCTTTGCCACGCGGGCGCCCAGGCCTTCGACCCCACGCAAAAAGCCGTCACCTTCAACCTCTGCGCGCCCGAATATTTCGAGCAACTGATCCTGCCCAGGCTGTTGAGAAACTTCGATCACGCCGACCTGCCGGTGATCGTCAACGTCCAGAAGCTGGAAACCGAGATTCCCGTCGAGGCCCTGCGCGACGGGCGCCTGGACCTGGTGATCTGCTTCGGCCCGCACTTTCATCGTGAGCACAAGGACCTCAGGACCCAGATGCTGCTCGAAGACGACCTGGTCTGCGTCTTCGACAAACACGCCGCCCCACGGGAGCCGGCGTTCAGCCTGCAATCCTTCGTCGCCCGGCGCCATGTGTTCCCCACGCCCTGGACCTCGGACACCAACATGATCGACGGCTGGCTGGCCCGCCAGGCCCACAAGCGCCAGGTCATCGCCCGGGCCAACAGCTACAGCGCGGCGCTGAAGATGATTGCCGGCACCGACTTTATCGTCACCCTGCCCCGGCGCGTGCAACAGCTACTGGCCGTGGAACCGCAGTTCGGCCACTGCGAAGCGCCCAACGGCCTGCCGGGGTTTACCCTGGATATGCAGTGGAACGAGGCCAGCGAGCAGGAAAGCGCCAATGCGTGGTTTCGGGAGCAGGTGGTGGTGGCGGTGGGTGGGAGTTAAGCGGCAAGCGGCAAGAGAGGTGTCGCACTAGCTTGCCACTTCACCCCCCATAAACGCCTCCAGCCGCGCACGCATCCAACGTTCGGCCGGGTCGCTGTCCACATGGCTGAGCCAGACCATGGACAGGTCCAGGGTCGGCGTATCGAACGGGAGCGGCTCACAAAACAGGCTGCCTGCCGCAGCCATGGCCTGGGCCGTGTAATCCGGCAGGCTGGCGATCATATCGGTGCCGGCCAGCAGTGCCGGCAAGGCGCTGTATTGCGGCACGGATAACACCACGTGCCGCTGGCGACCGATCTGCGCCAGCCACTCATCGGCAAAACCCGTGATGTTGGCGGTGTGGGACACCAGTACATGGGGCCGCGCGCAGTATTCGTCGAGGCTCAGCGGCTGGTCCGAGGCATCGGCGCGCAGCACGCTGGGGCGGATATGGCGCAACAACTTGCGCTTGGCATTGGCCGGCAGGCCGCGCGTCTGGGTGATGCCGACCGTGATATCGCCAGAGGCCAGCAAATCGGGAATCCGCCAGTAATCAACGTGCTGCACCACAAACACCACCTGCGGCGCTTCGCTACGCAGGGCCCGCAGCAGCGGCGGCAACAGGCCGAACTCGACGTCATCGGACAGGCCGATGCGAAAGGTCATGGTGCTGACAGACGGGTCGAAATCATGGGTCAGGCTCAACGCCGCCGACAGCGAGTCCAGGGCCGGCGACAGATGCAGGATAAGTTCCTCGGCCCGCGCCGTGGGTTCCATGCGGTGGCCGACGCGGATAAACAGCGGGTCGTTGAACAACGTGCGCAGGCGGTTGAGGGCCGAACTGATCGTCGGCTGGCCGAGAAACAGCTTCTCCGCCGCCCGTGTCACGTTGCGCTCAAGCATCAGCGTTTCAAAGACCACCATCAGGTTGATGTCGGCCTTGCGTAATTCATTGCGATTCATGACAAACGCCCTACAGCCCAAGACTGCCGGCAGTTTAGGAACACAGCGGGGCCTGCGTCTATGCGCCGACTATCCAACCGACGGGTTTGGGACTATAAATCAGCTTCCATGGCAACCGAGAACACCCCCTGTGCTGGTCATTCTTGCCCTGGCCATCCTGATGGCCGGGCTGTGTATCTGGAGCATCAGGTTCATCGCCCACCCAACCGCCAGGACACTGCTGCGGGTATTTGTCGGGCTGTGCCTGGCCGCCATTGTGGCGTACCTGGTCTTGGCGTCGGGGTTTCCCACGGCGCTGCTGGTATCGGCAGGTTGACGAGCCCGTTGTCCCCCCCTCTAAATAGCCACTTTTTCAAGCACGGAGCGCTTAGCCATGAAGTTCGCCTACACCATCGTCTACGTCCCGGACGTTGCCGCGTCGCTGCAGTTTTTTGAACAGGCCTTTGGCTTCAGCCGACGCTTTCTGCATGAATCAGGGACCTATGGCGAGTTGGAAACCGGGGGCACTACCCTGGCCTTCGCCGCCCATGAGTTGGGGGAAATGAATTTCAAGGGCGGGCACGTTGCCGCTCATACCTCGAAGCAACCGCTGGGCATGGAGTTGGGATTGGTGACCGCTGACGTGCCGGCCGCCCACGCCAAGGCGCTGGCCGCAGGCGCCAGCGAACTCTCGGCACCGAGCAGCAAGCCCTGGGGCCAGGTGGTGTCTTATGTGCGCTGCCCGGATGGCACGCTGGTGGAGTTGTGTACGCCGATAGCCGGGTGAACGCTGGGCCCATCGTTGACATCAGGGCTTAAGTGGGCGCTCCTGGTCGCGCTCGGACAGTTCCGTCCCATCATCCGGGTGCTTCCAGGTCTGCGGTTTCTCTTCTTCGCGAAGCTGCCGCGCGCGCTCCTGCGCCGAGTCGTCGCGTGGCTTGGGTTCGTTATTCATACCCATCTCCCGTCCGTAAGAATTGGACACATAAACTCAGCATAGAACAGCCCTGCCAGGCGGGCCAACAAAACCCCAGCAACCAAACGCCCTCGACGTATCACACATCTTAAAAATCAGTTACAGCTGATGGAATGCTGACCAAGCCGAGCCGCAGTAAGATTGCCCATTCATGGTAAGCGCCATACTCGGTCAAACGTCGAGGAATACTTGTCAAAAAGCTCATCCCAGCCCATTGTAATGACCAACGTCATTACATCGGGAACCAACAGCATGGCCTCTATCAATATCCGTATCGACGACGACCTTAAGGCACGCGCTTATCGTGAACTGGAAAAACTCGGTGTCACGCCTTCCGAACTGATGCGCCAGGCTCTGCAGTATGTGGCAGAGCGTGGTCAGTTGCCCTTCAAACCAGTCTTGATGACTGAGGATGACGAGGCACTGATGGCAACCGTACGAGAGAGGTTGGCGGCGCCTCAACGCGTGAAGGTTTCATTGGATGACCTATAGCCTTGAGTTCGATGCACGAGCGCTGAAGGAGTGGCAAAAACTAGGGGAGACCGTACGCCAGCAGCTCAAGAAAAAGCTGGGAGAAATCCTGACCAATCCGCGCATTGAAACCAACCGCCTGCACGGTTTGCCCGACTGCTACAAAATCAAACTGCGCAGCAGCGGTTATCGCTTGGTCTATCAGGTGATTGATCAGGAAGTTACCGTGGTTGTAGTCGCTGTTGATAAACGTGAACGGGACCAGGTTTATCGTAAAGCGGCTGAGCGCTTGAGCTGACAGCCGCGACGGGGCTCACCCCATTCGGAGACCATGGCCTGCACGCTGCCCCTCAACAGCTTCTGGGAGCGACAGCCTGGTCGCCACTCAGCTTCCCCGCTCTTTATTGGATTGGGAGAGCACGGAGGCAGCAAGGGCTTTTGTCTGCTCGCTGTACTTATCGCTCTGAAGCGTCTTTCCAGCTTTTTCCTCCATCTGTGCACTGGTCTGCTTATCCGTACCACGTTGAGCCAACGCCGAGGCAGCCAGGCTTTTGGCGATGGCTGAGGCGTTTGGATTATTCAGGGTTTCGGCGGCCAATGTGGCCATCTTGCCGGAGGTCTTTTTCGTGTTTTTGCTCATAAGGCATTCCTTTGCAGTGTTGGGATCTGAGGCTTATCTCACACACGGCAAACGATATTGACTTACAGAGGGAGGCGCAACGCAGGCGCTGTGCGTAACGTTTTGGAAACCTGCATGAAAAGGTATGTTTGTTATGTAGTACGGGGTGTGACGGGCAAATGTCGGGTTTATGGAGCGTTTACCATAGAACAGCAAATACATTGCTTGCGGGTAGCGGCCGGGGCAGCAACTATGCAACCAGTTGCATATTAAAATTCACCCTGCTAATTTCTCCTCGCCGGGTATCCGACACCCGATCCGATTGGAGCCGCTATGTCTCTCCCTGCTGTTTTGCAAGGCCGTCTTTCGATTCCAGTGGTGTGTTCGCCGCTGTTTATCATTTCCAGCCCTCAGTTGGTGATCGCCCAATGCAAGGCCGGCGTAGTGGGTTCATTCCCCGCGCTGAATGCACGACCGGCGCCGGTATTGGAGGATTGGCTGAAACAAATCACCACCGAGTTGGCCGCGTACGATGCCCTGCATCCGGATAAGCCCTCTGCGCCGTTTGCGGTCAACCAGATCGTGCACAAGTCCAATGATCGGCTCGAACATGACCTGGCACTGTGCGCCAAATATAAAGTTCCAATCATCATCACCTCGCTGGGTGCGAGGGTGGATGTGAATGAGGCGGTACACGCCTACGGCGGCATCGTGCTGCACGACGTGATCAACAATACCTTCGCCAGAAAAGCCATTGAGAAAGGCGCCGACGGCCTGATTGCCGTGGCTGCGGGGGCTGGAGGCCATGCGGGGAAAATTTCGCCTTTTGCGCTTATCCAGGAAATTCGTGAATGGTTCGACGGCCCGCTGCTGCTTTCGGGGGCCATTTCACACGGTAATGGGATTCTCGCCGCCCAGGCGGCAGGCGCTGACCTGGCCTATATCGGCTCGGCGTTCATCGCCACTGAAGAAGCCCATGCCCAATCTGCCTACAAGCAAATGATTGTCGAGAGTTCGGCCGACGACATCATCTACTCCAACCTGTTCACCGGTGTGCATGGCAATTACCTGCGCCAAAGCATCGCCAACAGCGGTCTGGACCCAGATGAACTGCCAGTGTCCGACCCTTCAAAAATGAATTTCAGCACCGGTGAAGGGGCCAAGGCCAAGGCCTGGAAAGATATCTGGGGGGCAGGCCAGGGCGTGGGCGCCGTCAAGTCGGTACTGCCGGCCGGCAAGCTGATCGAGCGGCTCAAGGGTGAGTATCAAGCCTCACGCAAACGCTTGGACCTCAGATAACGGCGGGTCAGGTGACCTCTTCAGTGCCTGTGCCGCCGCCATCGCCGCCTCGCCGGGGCTCGACAGCTCCCACAAGGGGATTGGCGGTAGATGAAGTCGAACCCTGCCTGGCCTCACACCTCAATCAACGGCAATACCTCATCCGCCCAGGCCAGCCAGCTTTCTTCGAGCATGATTCCACGTCGCAGCACTATGTATTGCAGGCGCTGTGTGGTGCTCAACGAGGCAGATGAAAAGTCGCGCTGTTCAATCTGCCGATACGTCTCAAGCAGGGCCTGATGCTGCTTGATCAGGCGCTGGACCTCAGCCCCCAGGCCCAGCGGGCCAATCACCGCCTCGGCACGCAGCTTGATCAGCAATGCCTGGCTCTGGTCCCCCGCTTCTTGCGGCTCGCCCGCCCAGCGCATCAACTCGGCGCGCCCCGCAGGCAGCACCTGGTAGACTTTTTTGCGCCGCTTGTCATCCTCAGGGCCATCTTGCGCCACGAGCCAGCCGGCGCTGACCATACGGCCCAGCTCACGATAGATTTGCTGATGGGTGGCTTGCCAGAAATAGCCGATGGAGCGGTCGAACCGATTGGCCAACTCATACCCCGTGGAGGGCTTTTCCAGGAGTGAGGTCAGGAGTGCGTGCTGGATGGACATGGGGCGCAGTCTACCTCCGTGGTTCTGGCCCGGGCGAGCATGAAGTCGATGAAGGTCGAGGTCGCGCGGGTGTGATGGTGATCAGGCATATAGAGCATATACATGTTGGTGCCGAAGATGCTCAGCCGCCAGGCATCCAGGGCGGTCACCAGCGTGCCCTGGCACACGTCATCCTGCACCAGGTAGTCCGGCACCAGCCCGACGCCCAACCCGGCCAAGACGGCTTGGCGCAAGAACAGAAAGTTCTCCGAAATCAGGGTGGGCTCCAGCAGGACCTCATGACGTTCCTCGTCCAGGTAAGCGGCGACCCGCAATTGCCGGCCGACCACCGCCGCCGTAATCAGCGGCGCGGTGCGCAAGTCGCTGAGTTGCTCGGGCACACCATGCTCCTGGGCGTAGGCCGCAGAAGCGCAGGCCACGTAGCGCAACACGCCCATGTCCCGCGCCACCAGGTTTTGCGGCGGCTCGGACATGACCCGTACCGCAATATCCACTTCATCGCGCATCAGGTCTTCGACACGGTTTTCAAACATCACGTCCAGCACGATCCCGGGGTAAAGCCGCTTGAAATCGAGTAGCCAGTCGGCCATGACCCATTGCCCGTACCCGCTCGGGACGCTCACACGCACCCGGCCCTGCAGGCTCTGCCCCAGTGAAGAGACCGACTCTTGCGCCGCCAGCAGCTCATTGCGGATGGCTCGCCCATGCTCATACAGGCGCAGACCGATCTCGGTCGGCTCGATGCGGCGCGTAGTACGCCGTACCAGTTGCAAACCGATTGACTGTTCCAGGCGGCTGAGGTGGTAGCTGATGTTGGCCCGGCTGACCTTGAGGCGCCGTGCGGCCTCACTGAGGTTGCCTGCATCGATGATTTCGACCAGCAAGGTAAGCGACTTGAGGTCCATGGGCGGCCACTGTCAAAGGATTTTGAACAGCCTGTCAATCAGGGCTGTGATTGTCAATGAAGCTTTGCCTTCCGATAATCCTTCGGATAATCAGCCGCCGAGCACAACAGGTGAAACCATGCGTGAACCGATTCTTGTGCACCGCGAAGGTGCCGTTCTAGTGCTGTCCAATAACAACCCCGGCGCACGTAACGCCCTCACGCCCGAGTTCTATGGCGCATTACCCCAGGCCCTGGCCCGGGCCGAGGCAGATCCGGCGATTGGCGCCGTGGTGTTGACCGGTGTTGACGGCCATTTCTGCGCCGGCGGCGATCTGCATCGGCTGGCATTACGCCGGGCCATGACGCCGGCGGCGCGACGGGTCAACCTTGAAGGCCTGCATGACCTGATCCGCTCGATCCACACCTGCAGCAAACCGGTGATCGCCGCCGTCGAAGGTGCAGCAGCCGGGGCCGGCCTGTCGATTGCACTGGCGTGCGACCTGCTGGTAGTGGCCCGCAATGCTTCGTTTTCGGTGGCCTACGTCAAGGTTGGCCTCACCCCGGATGGCGGCGCCACGGCGTTTCTCGCCGAATTTGTCTCGCGCCAGGTACTGACGCAACTGTGCCTGACAGGTGAGCGGATCAGCGGTGAACGCCTGCATGCCATGGGTGCGGTGAATACCCTGGTCGAGCCCGGTGAGGCGCTCGCGGCGGCCATCACGCTGGCAACCCGGATTGGCGCAGGCCCACAGCGGGCAATGGCGCGGATCAAGGCCCTGTGCCGTCAGGCCAGCAGCGCAACCCTGGAGCAGCAGTTGGAACTGGAGGCCACCCATATGGTGGAGTCCATGGGGGACGATGAGGCTGGCGAGGGAATTGCGGCATTCTTCGACAAGCGACCCGCAGACTTCCTGGCCTTACGAAAAGCCAATCAATAATTCCGCACAGCGAAATATGATTCCATATATTTGACATTTCGCAGCATTGCATGCAAATCTCCAGCGAGATGGCACCCGCCATACCGTCCGCATATCGATTAACCCAGACTCATAACAACAGGGTTTTAGAATGTTCAATCGTCACCTGCCCCATTGGCCGGAGGGTGCGCCCCACCACCTGACACTGCCGGACACCAGTCTTTTCTGTAACCTGGAGATCGCTGCCCGGCGTTATCCGCAAAAGACCGCGATCATTTACTACGACACCCTCATCACCTACGCCCAGTTGCTCGATGAGGTCGAGCGACTGGCCGGGTATTTCCAGTCCCAAGGGATCAAGCGTGGCGACCGGGTGCTGCTGTTCATGCAGAACTCGCCTCAATTCATCATCACTTACTACGCCGCCTTGCGCGCCGACGCCATGGTGGTACCGCTCAACCCCATGAGCCGCGCCAGCGAACTGGAACACTACCTGCAAGATACTGACGGCGAGATCGTTGTCTGCGCTCAGGATCTGGCGCCTTTTGTCACGCCGCTGCTCGGTCGCTTCAAGCTGCGCCAAGTGCTGACCACCGCTTATTGCCAATACCTGCGCCAGCCCACCGACCTGCCCCTGCCACCCGAGTTGCTCGTTGCGGTGGAAACCGCGACGTTGCCTGGCGTGGTGCGCTGGCAGGCCGCACTCGATTGTGGCCAACAGCCTGGCCCGCACCTCAGTGGCGCTGACGATCACTGCGTGATGCCTTACAGCTCCGGCACCACCGGCGTACCCAAGGGCTGCCTGCACACCCATGCCTCAGTGATGGCGACGGCCGTGCATCGCCAGGCCTGGACTAACCGCACTTGTGAAGATGTGGTCCTGACCACCCTGCCGCTGTTCCATGTCGCCGGCATGCAGTCGTCGATGAACGGGCCGATTTTCAGTGGTGCCTGTGTGGTGGTCATGACCCGTTGGAACCGCGAAGTTGCCGCGCAGTTGATGCAGCGTTATCGCGTCAGCAACTGGTCCAATATCGTCACCATGGCCGTGGACTTCCTGACCCAGGAAGGGCTCGATCGCTATGACTTGTCCAGCCTCGATTACATTGGCGGTGGCGGTGCGGCGATGCCCGGGCCGGTCAAGAACAAGCTCAAACAGCTATTGGGCCTGGACTACATCGAAGGTTACGGCATGACCGAAACCATGGCAGCGACCCATATGAACCCCAAGGCGCGCAGCAAATCCCAATGCCTGGGTATTCCGGCGTTCGACGTGGACTCGCGCGTTATCGACAGTACGACTGGCCTGGAACTGGCGCCCCATGAGGTGGGGGAAATTGTCTGCCACGGCCCGCAAATTTTCAAAGGCTACTGGCGGCTCCCGCACGACACCGAAAAAGCCTTTATCGAACTGCAAGGTAAACGTTTCCTGCGCACCGGCGACCTCGGTTACTACGACGAAGACGGCTACTTCTTCATGGTCGACCGGATCAAGCGAATGATTAACGCCTCCGGCTACAAGGTCTGGCCTTCGGAAGTCGAAAGCCTGATGTACCGCCATCCGGCGATCAAGCAGTGCTGCGTCATTTCCTCCCCCGACGCACGCCGCGGGGAGGCCGTCAAAGCCCTGGTGACCCTGCACCCCGAGCGACAGGGCACCACGGCCGACGACATCATCGAGTGGTGCAAGGCCAATATGTCGGCCTATAAAGTCCCCGCCACTATTGAGTTTCGCGAGCATCTGCCGCAATCAGGCGCAGGCAAACTGCTATGGCGCCAGTTGCAGGATGAAGAATGGGCCGCCCACGCCCCCACCAGTACTGGCACAGGAAACTGATTGATGTCTGACGCCGTTATTGTCTCCACCGCGCGTACCGCCCTCGGCAAATCCTACCGGGGCGCCCTGAACAACACCCACAGCATCGACCTGGCCGGGCATGTGATCCAGCACGCCGTGGCCCGGGCCGGGATTGATCCGGGGTTGATTGAAGATGTGATCCTCGGTGCGACGTTTCATGAAGGCGCCCAGGGCAAGAACATGGCGCGCCTGGCCGCCATTCGTGGCGGGCTGTCCAGCGCCACGGCGGGGTTGTCGATCAACCGTTTTTGCAGCTCGGGCCTGCAAGCCATTGCCCTCGCGGCCCAACGTATCGTGTCGGAGAAAGTCCCGGCGATGATTGCCGGCGGCGTGGAATCCATCAGCCTGCTGCAAAACGACAAGCTCAATACCGATCGCGGGCAGAACCCGTGGCTGCGGGAACACAAACCCGAGCTTTACCTGTCGATGATTGAAACCGCCGACATCGTTGCCCGGCGCTACCACATCAGCCGCGAGGCCCAGGACGAATACGCCCTGCTCAGCCAACAGCGCACCGCCGCCGCCCAGGCCGCAGGTTTGTTTGATGAGGAGATTGTGCCCTTCAGCACCCACATGCTGGTCAAGGACAAACACAGCGGCGAGGTCAGTGAACAGGCGGTAACCCTGACGCAGGACGAGTGCAACCGCCCCTCCACCACCCTGGCCAACCTGGCCTTGCTGGAGCCGGTGCGCGGTGCCGGGCAATTCATTACGGCGGGCAATGCCAGCCAGCTGTCTGACGGGGCGTCGGTGTGCCTGGTCATGGACAGTCTGTATGCCGAACGCAACAACCTCGAGCCACTGGGCATTTTTCGCGGTTTTGCCGTGGCCGGTTGCGAGCCGGACGAGATGGGCATCGGCCCGGTCTACGCCATCCCCCGCCTGCTCAAGCGCAACGGCCTGAACGTCGACGATATCGACTTGTGGGAACTCAATGAAGCCTTCGCCTCGCAGGTGATCTACTGCCGCGAGAAGCTGGGCATCCCTCTAGACAAGATGAACGTCAACGGCGGCTCCATCTCCATCGGCCATCCTTATGGCGTCACCGGCTCACGCCTGACTGGCCATGCCCTGATCGAAGGCAAACGGCGCGGCGCCAGATATGTGGTGGTGACCATGTGCATCGGCGGCGGGCAAGGGGCTGCGGGGTTGTTCGAGGTCGTTTAAAAGCAGAACCAGAGCGCGAAGCTTCGCTCCCACAGGGGATCTTGGCTGGGCACAGAATTTTGGCCACACCGCCCATCAAATGTGGGAGCTGGCTTGCCTGCGATGGCGGTGGATCAGTCACTGAATATGTCGGCTGAACCACCGCTATCGCGAGCCCGCTCCCACACTTGTATGGGGTGGCTTCAGTCAAGCCGTTCGATCACACAGGCAATGCCCTGGCCAATCCCAATGCACAGGCTCACCAGCGCGTAGCGCCCTTGCTGGCGCTCCAGGCTACGCAAGGCCGTCAGGGCCAAGCGGGCACCCGAGGCGCCCAACGGATGGCCAATGGCAATCGCACCGCCCTGGGCATTCAAACGCGGATCGTCAAAGGCCAGGCCCAACTCTTTAGCGCACCCCAGCACCTGGGTGGCGAAGGCTTCATTGATTTCAATCACATCCATATCCGCCAGGCTGAGTCCGGCACGCGCCAAGGCCTTGCCAATGGCCGGAACCGGCCCCAGGCCCATCACCCTGGGCGCAACCCCCGCGACCGCACCGGCCACGATCCGCGCCCGAGGCCTGACCCCGTACCGCTCACCGATCGCACGGTTGCCCACGATCAGCGCCGCCGCCCCATCGTTGATCCCCGAGGCATTCCCCGCCGTGACCACTCCGTCGTCGAACAGCGCCCCCAGCCGGGCAAGCGCCGGCTCATCGGTGGACGGCCGTGGGTGCTCATCAGCCAGTACCTCCTTGGGCGGCAACTTGCGTCCTTGTGGCACCAACACCGACATCAGTTCCCCGTCATAAAAACCCTCGGCCAGCGCCTTGGCATACAGCGCCTGGCTACGCGCGGCGAACGCATCACTGTCGGCCCGGCTGATGCCCAGGTCGCGCGCAATGTTATCGGCGGTTTGCGGCATGCTGTCGGCGCCGAATTCGGCCTCGATCAGCGGGTTGGGAAAACGCGCACCGATGCTGCTGTCGAAGACCTGGAAGGCCCGGGAGAATGCCGCCTCGCTCTTGCCGACGACAAACGGCGCACGGCTCATGCTCTCGGTGCCGCCAGCGATAAACAACTGGCCCTCATCGCAACGGATCATCCGGTTCACATCCAGCAACGCCGCCAGCCCCGAGCCGCACAAGCGGTTGACAGTCAAGCCCCCCGTGGTCAATGGCAAGCCCGCGAGCAATGCCGCATTGCGGGCAACGTTGCGCGCATCTTCACCGGCCTGGCAGGCACACCCCGCCACGACGTCTTCATAGTCGGCGCCTGCAAACGGGCTGCGCGCCACCAGGGCACGAATGACCTCGCCCAGCAAGTCATCGGGGCGCACGCTGGCCAAGGCGCCGGCGCTGCGGCCAAAAGGTGTACGCAGGCCATCATAGATATAAGCGGACATGGTTATTGCTCCTGCACGGCAGAGGGATGATCAGGGGATTGCAGGCCCAGACCCAGTTGGACCCGGCGACGCAGCCAAGGGCTGGGGCGGTAGCGCGGCTCTTCATAACAACCTTGAATACCGCGCAATACCGCAAGGATCTTGTCGGCGCCATAGAATTGGGCGAAGGCCAGTGGGCCGCGCGGATAACCCAGCGCCAGCATCACCGCACGGTCGAGGGTGGCCGGGGTGGCGATGCCCCGCTGGACGATTTCCGCCCCCAGGTTGGCCACGCAGGCCACCACGCGCTGGATGATGAAACCGGGCGAGTCATTGATCACTTCCACCGGCACGCCACTGCTGCCGAGGGCCTGTACCGCCTGGGCTTCCAACGCAGGCTCAAGCGCCGGTTGGCGCATCAACACCAGGCGCTTGGAAAAATCGCAGAAGGTGTCCAGGGCCAGGGTGCGCTCAGCCGGTAAACCCAGGCGCGCAATCATGCTGCTGGCATCTTCCCCCAACGGGGTAATCAGGCAGATCGCGTTGGCCGGTGGTTGAGCGGCCTCTTCAAGCCTCGCCCCGCCAGCGGCGAGCAAGGTTGCCACTGCATCGCGCACGTGCAGCTCCTGGCTGTCGAGCCAGAAGGCCCGCTCGACCGCTACCACCGCGCGCTTGAGCGGGGGCGAACGCAGCTGTTGGCCGTCGACATACCGGTAGAAACCCTGCCCGTCACTCTTGCGCCCCAGCAAACCGGCGGCCACGCGCTGGGCTGCCAGGTAGGAAGGCGTATAGCGGGGGTCACCATAAAACTGCGCGTAGATCGACTCCATCACCCCGTGGGAAATATCCAGCCCGGTGAGGTCAAACAACTCGAACGGCCCCATGCGAAACCCCGGGCCATCGCGCAGGATGCGGTCGATCTGCTCGACATCGGCGATGTTCTCGCCAAGGATGCGCAAGGCTTCAGTGCCATAGGCGCGACCGGCATGGTTGACCAGAAAACCCGGCGTGTCCGGGGTTTGCGCCGCAAAGTGGCCCGCGGCCTCGGCCAACGCGCACAAGCGCTCCACCACCTGCGCCTGGGTACGCTCACCGCGCACCACCTCGACGATCTTCATCAGCGGCACCGGGTTGAAGAAGTGAAACCCGGCAACCCGTTCGGGGTGCTGGCAACCGCTGGCGATCTGCGTAACGGATAACGAAGACGTGTTAGTCGCCAGCACGGCGCTCGGCGCAACGATGACCTCCAACTGGCGAAACAGCCCTTGCTTGGCTTCCAGGTTCTCGACGATGGCTTCGATCAACAGATCGCAACCGGCCAAGGCTTCCAGGCTGGCGGCAGGCTGCATACGCGCCAGGGTCTGCTCCAACTGCTCGGGGCTGAGCTTGCCCTTGGCCACCTGGCGCGCCAACAGGTCCTTGTTAAAGCTCAGCGCCTGCTCGACTGCCTCGGGACGCACGTCATACAACAGCACCTCGCAGCCTGACGTCGCAAACACCTGAACAATGCCACGCCCCATGGCGCCACTGCCTATCACACCGATACGTGAAAACATGTCTTCTCCGAATTAATGTTTCGCTGTGCAGAACCAGATTCCATATTGACTATGATATTAAATATTGTCAGGCTCAACTTCAATCAATAAACCGACTTTGCGGAACTTGGAAGTACAGGCCAAAAGGTCACTGCCCGCAAACGCGCCACTCCATAACAAGAAGAGAACACCCCATGACCCCCACATCGCCTGCAACCGACCTGATCGGGCTGTTCAGTGGTTTTGCCGCTTACCTGGGCCTTGATCTGCTTGAATATGGCCAGGCTCGTACGGTCATCGCCCTGCAGATTCGCCCCGACCATCTCAACCAGGCCGGCAACCTGCACGGCGGCGTGATCGCGGCCATGGCCGACTCGGCCCTGGGCATGTGCGGCACCTGGCACGTCGATCCGGCCCAATGGCGCTTGTCCCTGACCTTGTCGCTGAACATCAACTACATGGCCCCCGCCCCGGCGGGCAGTCGGGTACGGGTCATCGCCCGGGTACGGGGCGGCGGGCCGAAAATCTACATGGCCGCTTGTGATGTACTCGATGCCGAGGACAACCTGCTGGCCAGCGCCGAAGGGGTGTTCAAACGTAGCCGCCTGCGGCGTCTGCCCGCGTGAAGCTGACACGCCTGCTGCCACTGGCCCTGCTCTGCGAACTGATTGCCCTGGGCACACGTACCACTGCGTTCAGCCTGATCGCAGCGCTGCTGTTCGGTTTGTTTTTTATCCGGCACTGGCAGTCGCTCATGCCCTACCCTCGGCGCCTGGGCCTGGCGACGCTGGCGCTGCTCGCGCTATGGCTGGTCAAGGCCCCACTGGACCTGCCCACCGTCCAGCGCATCAGCAGCGCGGCCGCCTATTACGCGGCGTTCATTGGCGGCCTGGGGCTGATGGGTTGCCTGGTCAAGCGCCTGCCGGCACTGCGTGAGGTGCATCGTGTGTTGTTGCGTGGACCACGGGCCCTGCTCTATCCGCGCTACTTGTTGGCGGCGCTCGGGTTGGGCTCAATCCTCAGTTTCGGCATGCTCAACCTGATGTGTTCAACCCTGCACAGTTACCTGCAACACTTTGCCCCCGATCACCCGGCCCATCGCGATGGCCAGAGAGGCGTGCTGACCGCCGCCATTCGCGGCTTTGCCCTGGTGCCGTTAATCGCGCCAACCAGCATTGTCGTGGCGATCATTACCCGTGAAGTCCCCAGCCTGACCTGGACCGACCTGCTGCCCTACGGCGTGATCGCCACGGCGCTGCTGATGCTTATTGGCGCACGCACGGAAAACCGCCATTTGCAGACGCTGGTGGATGAGTCGCCAGAAATTCCCGCCGCCTCGCTCACACCGCTCGCCCTGGGCACGGCCCTGGGCATCGGCGCGATTGTCGCGCTGGCCAGCTTCAGTTGGCTGAACATCACCCAAGCGTCGTTGGTGGTGGTGCCGCTGCTGGTCAGTGGCTGGCTGTTCCTTGAGAGCCCTGGCAAAGCCTACGACGAATTGGCCGAGCATCTGGCGGGCATGCGCAATGAGGTCTTTATCTTTGGTTGTTCCGCGCTGTTCGGCGCGCTGTTCAATCAGCTGGTTTCCCTGGATCAACTGGTGCCGCTGCTGGGCGGCGCCTCCCAGGTATTTGTGCTGCAATGCATTGCCCTGCTGGGTATCGTCGGGCTCGCGCTGGTTGGCATTGCGCCGATTATTACCCTGAGCATTTGTGCCGGCTTGCTGGCCCAATTGCAGGCGGCTGGTGTCAACCCCCTGGGGCCCGCCGTCAGCCTGGTCTGTGCCTTCTCCCTGGCGATGCTGCTCTCGCCCTTTGGGCCCGCCGTGCTGATCCTCGCGCGTACCGCAGGCACCTTGCCGTGGACGATTGTCCTCACCTGGAATGGCCGCTTTGCGCTGATCGCCATCCCGGTATTACTGGCCCTGTCCTGGGTCGTGCAATGGAATCACTAGCGGAACAGGATTCCGCTAGGCTGCCTTTTTGCGCAACTATTAAGTCATTGCATTGAAATCACGCCGATTACTGCCCACACTGCCCGGTATTATCGGCTAACCTCTTCCACTGCCTGCCCGCTGCCCACATGAGCCTCCATGACTGAAGAAATCGAAACGCCCGAGAACGAACCCAAGGACCGGAAATTCGTCGAAGCCCTGAGTCGGGGTCTCGAAGTGTTGCGCGCGTTCACCCACGGCAACGTCACCCGGGGCAACCAGGACATTGCGCGGATTACCGGGCTGCCCAAGCCCACAGTTTCGCGCCTGACCTACACCCTGACGCAGCTTGGCTACCTGAGCTACAACCAGGACGTGGAAAAATACCAACTCGACTCCGGGGTGCTGGCCCTAGGGTATGCCTATGTCAACAACCTGCGGGTTCGCCAGTTGGGCAAACCGCTGATGGACGAGTTCGCCCGGCGCACCAACACCACCGTTGGCCTCACCTGCCGCGACCGGCTCTCGATGATTTATGTGGAAAGCTGCCGCCCACCCGACGTGGCCAGCCTGCGCATGGAAGCCGGCGTGCGCCTGCCCTTGAGCACCACTGCGGCAGGCCGCGCCTACCTGGCCGCCACCCCGGAAAACGAGCGGGCCCACCTGATCGGCGAAATTGCCAAGAAGGCCGGTGACGAATGGCCGGCCCTGGAGGTCTCGTTGAACGAATCGTTCCGCGAGTATGAAGAGTTCGGTTTTTGCCTGTCCCTCGGCGAGTGGGACCGCAACGTCAACGCCGCAGGCGTTCCGCTGCGCCTGGCCGACGGCAGCATCATGGCCCTGACCTGCGGCGCGCCGAAATTCCAACTGCCGACCGACACCCTGCAAAGCTCCCTGGCCCATCAACTGGTGATGTTGGCCAGGGACATCGAAAGCCTGGGCGCCTGATCGCCATGGGGCATGCAGGCGCGAAACTGTTCGCGCCTGCATGCCCCATTTACAGGCTACCGCTCAGCTCGGGAACCGCTTCAAACAAGTCCGCCACCAGGCCGTAATCAGCCACCTGGAAGATCGGCGCTTCTTCGTCCTTGTTGATCGCAACGATCACCTTGGAGTCTTTCATACCGGCCAAGTGCTGGATCGCGCCGGAGATACCGACGGCGATGTACAGCTGTGGCGCAACGATCTTGCCGGTCTGGCCGACCTGCATATCGTTGGGTACAAAACCTGCGTCAACCGCCGCGCGCGAAGCGCCGACCGCCGCGCCCAGCTTGTCGGCCAGGGCGTACAGGTGCTTGAAGTTGTCACCGTTCTGCATGCCACGCCCGCCGGAAACGACGATCTTGGCCGCGGTCAGCTCTGGACGGTCCGACTTGGCCAGCTCTTCGCCAACAAAGCTGGAAATGCCAGGATTGTGCACAGCTGCAACGGCTTCAACCGCAGCCGAACCACCCTCGGCGGCAACCGGATCGAAACCGGTGGCACGCACGGTGATCACTTTGACCGCGGCAGTGGATTGCACGGTAGCAATGGCGTTACCGGCGTAGATCGGGCGCTTGAAGGTGTCGGCGCTTTCCACCGAAACGATCTCGGAGATCTGGTCAACGTCCAGCTGCGCAGCAACCCGTGGCAGGATGTTTTTGCCGTTGGAGGTGGAGGCAGCCAGGATATGGCTGTAGCCAGCGCCAAGCTCTGCAACCAGCGGCGCTACGTTTTCCGGCAACTGGTGCGCGTAGGCAGCGTTGTCGGCGGCCAGTACTTTGCTCACGCCAGCGATTTTCGCGGCGGCTTCAGCCACGGCACCCACGTTCTGGCCGGCGACCAGGACGTGGATATCACCACCGATTTTCGCAGCAGCAGCAACGGTGTTCAGTGTGGCCGGGGCCAGCACCTTGTTATCGTGTTCGGCGATTACGAGGATAGTCATGATCAGATCACCTTCGCTTCGTTTTTCAGTTTCTCGACCAGTTCAGCCACCGACTTGACCTTGATCCCCGCGCTGCGTGCAGCTGGCGCTTCGACTTTGACGGTCTTGTTGGTGGAGGCGGTGGAAACGCCCAAAGCTTCTGGAGTCAGCACTTCAAGCGGCTTCTTCTTGGCTTTCATGATGTTTGGCAGGGACGCATAACGCGGCTCGTTCAAACGCAGGTCGGTGGTGACAATGGCCGGCAGTTTCAGGGAAACGGTCTGCGCGCCGCCGTCGATTTCGCGGGTCACGGCAACGCTGTCGCCAGACACTTCGACTTTCGAGGCAAAGGTGCCCTGGCCGTAACCGGTCAGTGCAGCCAGCATCTGACCAGTCTGGTTGTTGTCGCTGTCGATCGCCTGTTTACCGAGGATCACCAGTTGTGGCTGCTCCTTGTCGACAACGGCCTTGAGCAGCTTGGCCACGGCCAGCGAGGTCAGTTCTTCAGCGGATTCGACGAGCACGGCGCGGTCGGCACCCAGCGCCAGGGCGGTACGCAGCTGCTCTTGAGCAGTGGATGGCCCTACGGAAACGACGACGATTTCAGTCACGATGCCCTTTTCTTTCAGGCGTACGGCTTCTTCCACGGCGATTTCGCAGAAGGGGTTCATCGACATTTTGACGTTAGCCAGATCGACGCCGCAATTGTCCGCCTTGACGCGAACTTTCACGTTGTAATCGCCCACTCGTTTGACTGCGACGAGGACTTTCATAATGGCTCTCTCAGAGTGAAAAAAACGGCATTCAAGCGGCGTCCAGCAAGGCGGCATAGGCCTTGAGGTGATAGTCGTCGTCACCGAACTGATGGCTGAGCATCACCAGACGCTTGGCGTGGTGCGCCAGGGCGTATTCCCAAGTCATGCCGATCCCGCCGTGCAGCTGGATCGCCTGCTCGGCAATGCTGCGCGCGGCCCGGGTGACGATGAACTTGGCGGCGGCCAGGGTCCGGGTGCGTTCAAGGCTGTGCGCTTCGTCGCAGCAGCATGCGGCCAGGATGGCCATGCTGGTGGCCTGTTCCAGTTCGGTGCGCATGTCGACCATACGGTGCTGCAGCACCTGGAACTGACCAATGGCCACACCGAATTGCTGACGGGTCTTGAGGTAGTCCAGGGTCAGGCGACAGGCTTCCTGCATGCTGCCCAGGGCATCCGCGCACTGTGCGGCAATGGCCCGTCCTTGTTGATAACGCAACGCTGCCAGGGCCTGGCCTGGTTCACCCAGTACCTGGGCGGCAGAGACCTGCACCTTGTCCAGGTACAGGTCGCAGGCTTTGCGACCATCGACCGTAGGATAAATGCGGCGCTCGACACCGGCGGCCTGCGGATCAATCAAGAACAGGCCAATGCCCTGCTCATCACGACTTTCACCGCTGATCCGCGCGCTGACCAGCATCAAGCCGGCCTGATGCCCGCCTATCACCACAGCTTTCCTACCGGTCAGCGTCCAGCCCTCGGCCGTCTGTTGGGCGCGGGTCTGCACATCGTTCAGGTGGTAGTGGCTCTGTGGTTCTGCAAAGGCCGTGGCCAACAGCAAATGGCCGCTGGCCACTTGTTGCAACAGGTGTTGCTGGGCCGGGCTGCCGAGCTGCATCAGCAACCCTCCCGCATAAATCACCGACTCCACATAAGGTTCCAGGCACAAGCCTCGGCCGAATTCAGTCATCAACAGCATCGTGTCGACGCCGCCCCCGCCAAAACCACCCAGGGCCTCGGGAAACGGCACTGCCGTCAGCCCCAGCTCACCCAGTTGCTGCCAGAAGGCAAGGCTCAAACCCGCATCGCTCTGGGCATAGCGCTCTCGCGCCTCGAAGCTGTAGGCATCGCGTACCAGGCGTGCCGCCGTGTCTTGCAGCATTTGCTGCTCTTCGGTCAGTTTGAAGTCCATGGTCAGAGCCCCTTACAGTTCGAGAATCATCTTGGAGACGATATTTTTCTGAATTTCGTTGGAGCCGCCGAAGATCGACAGCTTGCGCAGGTTGAAATACTGGCTGGCCAACGCCACGCTGTAGTCGGCGTGCAGGGGTTCGCCCGGGTAATCCAGGTCCAACTCTTCTTCCAGAAACGGCAACGCGTACGGCCCGATCACCTTGCGCAGCAAGTGGCTGATCGCCTGGCGGACTTCAGTGCCCTTGACCTTGAGGATCGAACTTTCCGCCCCCGGCACCCCACCGTCCTTGGCCGCAGCCAGGGTGCGCAGCGTGCTCATTTCGGTGGCCATGAGTTGCATCTCCACTTCCGCGACCTGGGCGCGAAACAGCGGATCGTCGAATATCGGCCGGCCTTCGCTCATCTGCTTGCGGGCAATGCGCTTGAGGTGGGCCAGCGCGGCCTTGGACGCGCCAATCCCCGCCAGGCCCGTGCGCTCATAGGTGAGCAGGTATTTGGCGCACGTCCAGCCGTGGTTTTCTTCGCCAACCAGGTTCTGCACCGGCACTTTGACGTTGTCGAAAAACACCTCGTTGACTTCGTGCTCGCCATCCAGGGTGATGATCGGCCGCACGCTGATGCCTGGGCTGCTCATATCGATCAACAGGAAGGAAATACCCCGCTGTTTCTGCGCCTGCGGGTCGGTACGCACCAGGCAAAAAATCATGTTGGCGTGCTGGCCCAGGGTGGTCCAGGTTTTCTGGCCATTGACGATGTAAACGTCACCCTCGCGCACCGCACGGGTTTTCAACGAAGCCAGGTCAGAACCGGCGCCTGGCTCCGAGTAACCCTGGCACCACCAGTCCTCGCCGCTGAGAATGCGCGGCAGATAGTGGTCTTGTTGCTGTGGCGTGCCGAACTTGATCAGCACCGGGGCCACCATGTTGACCCCAAACGGAATGCTGCGCGGCGCCCCCACCAGCGCGCATTCCTCTTCGTAAATGTGTTTCTCAACTGCCCCCCACCCAGTCCCACCAAAGGCCACTGGCCAATGGGTGGCATACCATCCCTGAGCGTTCTGCACCGCCTGCCAGCGCAAGTGGTCATCCTTGGACAAGGGCTTGCCCAGGCGCACCTTGTCGGCCAGATCCCGGGGCAGTTTGTCCTTGAGGAAGGACCTGACTTGATCGCGAAACGCCAGTTCTTCAGCGGTAAAATGAATATCCATGTTGTTTCTCCAAGCCGTTGATAGACCGTGAAGCAGGCCGTTATGAATCCAGTTTCCAGTCGGCGAAGCGCCGCCCTTGCGCCGCCAGTTCTTCCAGCAGCGGCGCCGGCTCCCACCAGGCGCCAAAACGTTGGTGGAACTCGCGAATGCGGGCCAATACCTTGTCCAGGCCAAGGCTGTCGGCATAAAACATCGGGCCTCCCCGCCAGGCGGCAAAACCGTAGCCGTTGAGGTAGATCACATCGATGTCGCTGCTGCGCCGGGCGATGCCTTCCTGAAGAATTTTTGCGCCCTCATTGATCAAGGCGAACACGCAGCGCTCGACGATGTAGTCATCACTCAAGGCGCGGCGCTCGATGCCTTTCTCGCGGGAGACGGCTTCCAGCAACGGCAATAGTTCAGGGTTCGGCTCGGGATGGCGGGAGCCGGGGGCGTAGCAGTAGAAGCCCTGACCGGTCTTCTGGCCGAGCATCCCGGCCGCGTACAACGTGTCGAGGACCCCGGGCAGCGGGTAGTTCGATGGCAGCGTGGCGCGCTGGCGTTGGCGAATGCTCCAGCCGATATCCAGCCCGGACAGGTCGCGCATGGCATGCGGGCCCATGGCCAGGCCGAAGTTGCGCAAGGCTGTATCGACCTGCTCCGGGGTGGCGCCCTCCTCCAACAAGAACTCGGCCTCACGGCCATACTGGAAGATCATCCGGTTGCCGACAAAACCATCACAGACGCCCACCACCACGGCAATCTTGTTCAACCTCTTGCTCAGTTGCATCACCGTGGCCAACACCTCAAGACCGGTGTGCCGACCGCGCACGACTTCAAGCAGCCGCATGACGTTGGCCGGGCTGAAAAAGTGCAGGCCCACCACGTCTTCAGCCCGTGAAGTGAAACTGGCGATAACGTCCAGATCCAGCGACGAAGTGTTGCTGGCGAGGATCGCACCGGGCTTGCACACCTGATCCAGGCGTTCAAACACCTGGCGCTTGACCTCCAGGCTTTCAAACACCGCTTCGATCACAAGGTCAGCAGTGGCCAGTTCGCGGTAGTCCACCCCGCCATGCAGCAGTGCCAGGCGCTGCTCCATCACGGCAGGGCTCAAGCTGCCACGGGCGACGCTGGCTTCACAGGTTTCTCGGGCACGCTGCAATGCGCGCTGCAGGGCGGGCTCGTCGACTTCCATCAAGATCACGGCAATACCCGCGCTGACAAAACTCAAGGCGATGCCCACGCCCATGGTGCCGCCACCGATGACTCCGACACGCTCAATGGCACGCACGGGTGTGTCCTTGGGCAAGCCGTCGATATGAGCGCATTGGCGCTCGGCAAAAAAACCGTGTACCAGGGCCGCACGTTGCTCGGAGGCCAGGCATTCCTGGAACAGTGCGCGCTCGCGCTGCAAACCTTCGGTCAGCGGCAACAAAGTCGCCGCTTCTACGGCGGCGACACAACGGGGCGGAGAAAAGAACCCCGGTAAACGCTTGGCGACGTCGGCGCGCTTGGCGGCGATCAATGCGGCGTTGTCGACGCCCTCGAGTGCCGCAGCCTGCTCGCCGGTACGCCGCACGCCTAGGCCGCTGTCCAGGATCCGTTGAGCAAAAGCGATTGCGGCGGCGCGGGGATCGCCGTCAAACAGCTCATCGACAATGTGATGTTCGTAGGCTTGAAGGGCATTGATGGGCTGGCCTGAGACAATCATCTCCAGCGCCTTGGCCACCCCCGCCAAACGGGGCAAGCGCTGCGTGCCACCCGCCCCCGGCAGCAACCCGAGCTTGACCTCCGGCAGGCCGACCTTGGCATCGCGGCGCGCGATTCGATAGTGACAACCCAGAGCCATTTCCAGACCGCCGCCCAGGGCCGTGCCATGGATCACCGCTACGCAGGGCTTGTCGCTGTGTTCGTAGGCATTGACCACTTCCGGCAGGCTCGGCGCCTGAGGGGGTTTGCCGAACTCCTTGATATCCGCCCCGGCAATGAACGTGCGGCCACTGCACAGCAACACCAGCACCTTGGCCTGCGTGTCGATCTGAGCCTGGTGCAAGGCCCGCAGCAAACCTTCGCGCTGGGCCTGGCCAAGGGCGTTGACCGGCGGGTTGTTGAGGGTGATCAGTGCAACCTCGCCTTGACGCTCGTAGTTGACGCTGGAATTCATCTGAGCCTCGACACATTGTTTTTATTGGAACCATATTCCGCGCTGCGGAACATATGAGTCAATATTATCAAAGAGACATGTTTTGGCAAACGGTTTATGGAAAGATCTCCGCTTAAAAAAAAGCTGACACCTCGGAAGGTGTCAGCTTGGCCAGCGGGAGAAATTGAAGGCTCAGGCGTCAGCCGCCGGCACCTGCCGGCCAGGCACCACCACGGAGGGATCCTTGGGTGCCCAGCTTTTCAGGCGCTCCAGGCTCTCGCGGTATGAGCGCAGGCCAACCGTCAAAATCACCACCGCCAGCACCAGGGAGATGCCGGTCACCACGGCCAACGAATAACCCAGTGCCGAATCACTGCCAAACACGTAATCCGTCCCCAAGGCTACGGCGGTCGGGCCGATGCCCAGGCCGATCAGGGTCACGGCAAACTGATAGAGTGCCGATGCCTGCCCGCGCATCGGGCTGGGCACGACTTCCTGGACCGCCAGGGGGCCGACACCGAACGGCATGCTCACGGTAAACACGTGAAACGCCATCAGCACCAAAGCTAGGTTCTTGTCATCAACCAGGTAGCCCAGGTTTGATGGCAATGTCAGCACTGCGGCGAGGATCGCGATGCGCAGCGGTGCATCCCGATGACCGCGCTTGACCAGCCAGTCACACAGGCGCCCACCCACCAGCAGGCCGAGGGAGCCGCAGATCGCCAGCATGCTGCCGTAGATCACCCCAACTTGCGGCACGCTCATATCGAACGAACGCACAAAGAACGTCGGGATCCAGGCACTGCTGCCGTAGGCCGTGAAGGTCAGGCAGGCAAACCCGAGGTTGTGGCAGAGCATGGTCCGACGGTTTTTACGCAGGTAGTCGACAAACTCCGAGAACGGCAATTGCAGCCCCGCGCCAACCCCCTGGCGCACCGGCTCGCGCAGCAACAGCAGGCACAATGAGAAGACCACGCCAATGGCGCCAAGAATCAAAAACACCATCTGCCATGGGCGTACGATGCCAATCAGCGGCAATGTCATATCGCCCTGGCTGGTTGCGAAATGCACCGCGACGCCGCCGAGCAACAGCGCTACGCCCGACCCCAGGTAGATCGCTGTGGAGTACACGCTAAAGGCAGTGCCGCGACGCTCAGGCGTAAAGCTGTCGGAAATCATCGAGTAGGCACAAGGCGCCAACGATGCCTCGCCCGCCGCCACCCCGATGCGGCAAAACAGAAACTGCCAGTACCCCTTGGCCATCCCGCACGCGGCGGTCATGCCACTCCACACCAGAATCCCGCACATCAGCAGATTGCGCCGGCTCTTGCTGTCGGCAATCCGCCCCAGGGGAATCCCGCAAAAGGTATAGAAGATCGCAAACGACAGGCCCATCAGCAGGCTCATCTGGGTGTCGCTGATGTCCATGTCTTGACGAATGGGCCCCACCAGCAGGTTGAGAATCTGCCGGTCCACGAACGATAAAACGTAGGCCAGCATCAGCACGCTGACAGTGAACCAGGCGCGTACCCGTGATGGATAAAGTGTGTTCTTCATAGCCGCTACGACCTCATTGTTGTTATGGACCCGCCCGGAAGGCTGTCATCGACTCGACTACAGGAGTGGCAAGGTGTAACTGATGATCAGGCGGTTATCGTCCAGATCACTGCCAAAGTGATTCATGCGCAGGGACGAGTTACGCCACTTCACCCCCAGGTTTTTCAAGGTGCCGCTCTGGAATACGTAGGCGATATCGGTATCGCGCTCCCATTCCGAACCGCTCGGTTTGCCAGCACCCAGCTCAATCCCGCTGCCATAGATGTAGCGGGTCATGAAGGTCAGGCCCGGGATACCGACAGCGGTGAAGTTGAAGTCGTAGCGCGCCTGCCAGGACTGCTCGTCCCGATTGGCAAAGTCGTTATTGGAAACAAAGTTGGGCAGGAAGGCATCGGCGCCATGGATATAGGCATAGCCGGTGTCGCCACTCATTTTCTGATAGGCCAGGCCAAAGGCATGGCCGCCCAGGGTGTAGGTGAACATCGCCGCCAGGGCCGTGTTGTCGATATTGCTGTTGCCCTGGTTGGTCGACCTTGCGTAGCGCACGTCACTCTTGAGCGACTGGCCTTCGCCCAGCGGCAATAGATGCAACAGGCTGAAATTGTGCTGGCGGTAGAAACTGTCGAGCTCACCGTAGAAGTAATTGCCACTTAACTGGTTGCTCCACTTGTAGCCGACACCGGCGAAATTGAACTCATCGGTGGTCGCGCCCTTGGTCACACGGATGCCCTTGGCGTTGGCCACCGACGGCGCCAGGTCTTCACGGTTGGTCGAATCGCGCTGGGTCACCTGGCGGATCTGGCCCGCATCGACGGTCACATTGGCAAACTCCTGGGAGTTCAAATGCACGCCCTCGAACGTTTGCGGCAACAAGCGAGTGTCATTGAATTGCACCACCGGCAAACGCGGATGCAGCGTACCGATCCTGAGCAGGCTCCTGGACGCCCGCACCTTGGCCGTCAGGCCAAGGGCGCCACTTTCATCGACTGAACGGCCATCTCGTTGACGAGGCAACAAACCAGAACCTGCACGGTCCAGGCTGGAGTCAAGCTTCAAACCGGCCAAGCCGATTGCATCCAGCCCAAAGCCGACAGAGCCTGCCGTGAATCCTGATGCGTAACGCAGCAAAAAGCCCTGGGCCCACTCTTCTTGCTTGGACTGAGTGGTACTGGTCTGGCTGAAGTCGCGGTTGATGTAAAAATTGCGCAGCTCAATGCTGGCCTTGCTGTCCTCGAAAAAACCGGCCTGCGCCGATGCTGGCAGGCCGATCTGCCCAATGGAAAACAGCAGGCACGTGGCAATAACGCGGGAATGGCGTTCCATGATGCAGCCCTATTTTTGTTGTTATGTATGAAGCTCCTGCGGCTCCTTGCCAGGGGCAAAGGCACGCTACAGCTTTTACAACTCAATCAGTTTCGCTATGCGAAATCATGTTTTGAATTAACAACAAAATATAAGCACTTCAAAAAATTTAAGTAAAGCGCTCGCAGGAAAAAAGAATCGATTAATAGGTAACTCATTGTTTTATATTTATTATTTTTAATAAAAGCCTGGACATCATTTGACCGAGCATTTCGCCAGGCAAAACACTCAACGTTTTTAGACGAAAACCTGGAAGCCACAGCGCACAAACAAAAAACCCCTGAAAGGCTCAACCATTTCAGGGGCTATTGATTCAAGCCAGAACCCGCCAGGCGCAGTGGCGATTTAAATCGTCACAACAGGGCTTCGCGCCAAAAAATCAGCGCCCCTTGATCGCTCGGGTCACGCTCGCACTTAATAATGTCCTCCAGGGCACTGAGCAATGCCTCTGCCTGCTGGCGATGCCCCAATAAACACAAGGATTTGAGGATGCGAGTAATCCGTAGGTCGTTGTGGCTCTTCTTGAATGCCCAGTTCGGGCTACGCCTATCCCACTCGCGCGCCTTGTTGATGACTCCCGACGCCTCCTGACGCAGGCCGTAGAAACGCAGCATACGGTGCATAGCACGCGCCACCCCGGCCCTGACGCGCTTGTCGACGCCAAGCGCTTCAAACTCCGCATGACTCGCCACCGGCGCATGGGGGTTGAAAGCACTGGGTTCGGCCAGCGGAAACCACCACTGGACAAAATCATGGGTGCTTTCAAGCCTCTCATCGTCCCAAGCCAGAGACTCGTCCAATGTGCGATGCAAGTGATCCGGGCCTCCGTAGCCCAGATAACGACAAATGGAGTCCTTTGCATTCATAGCCTGTCCTTGCATTACGTTTTATTGGCCACCAGCTCTAGCGTCTTACGGATGCTTGCAAGCGTCACATCCGGCGGATCCAGCGGCGTTTTCTGGAAAACAACGATCGTGATTTTTTTGCGGCTCTGTCGGCCAACGCCATACCGAACGCCCTCCGCCAGTGCCAGCACCAGCCCCGCGAGTGCCAGCGGCGGATCAATACCACCGTGTCCGGCCCCCAGCACAGGCATCACTACTTCATTGATCCGTTTGTCCGCCAATAACTTGAACAACTCCCCTACACCATCGAACACATAGGACATTCGCGCAGCCAGCCCCTGCCCGGCCGTTTGCGTCGTGGTAGAAACCAAAGCGATGCCCGCTACGTTATGCGAGGGGTCAGAAACAAAAATAGAGCGGCCCGAGCCATAGCTTTCGCTTAACTCACCCTCAGCCTTTTCCTTTAGAGTTCCTTCACCGAACTTCTCCTGGCACTGCTGCCTGACCGATGCAAAAAAAACCGATGCGGTTGCGGCGCAATGTCGCTGGATATAGACACCCAGCGCGGTTCGGCTATCAGTCGCACAATGGTCTTCAAAATATTCATTGCAAGGCAATACGACGGCGGTTTCCCGCCCGGCCGGATACTCTTCGATACGCCCGAGCACAATGCTGATTTCGCTCTCGCCCACACGAGTGCGGTAACCACCTGCGCATTCCCAGACATTGTTGGAGTTATCTATAAACCGCACGATTTTTTCGATGAAATCACACAAGGTTCGGTGCTGGAGTGCCTGGGCATCCTCGGGCTTGGCGATGGAGAAATGATCCGACTGCGGCACCTTCAGCGCCTCGCCAAAATACGTAGCGCCACTGAACGGAGGCACGACTTGTTCGGCTCGAAACAAGCGCTTGAACGCCACAAACTGATCTTCCACCAGTTCCCGGCCATGAATGACCAATTTGCGCAGTGCCAGTAGATTACGGAAGTCGCTGTTAAGATCATTGAGCCAGGCATTGCTCTGGCAAAACGTCAAGGCCCGTCCCTGAGCATGCCCCATGACCTTGGCGATCGGCTCAAGCCAAGTGGCATAGGACGAACCCAATGAAGGCGAGGCAATCAGGAAAAGCCCCACCTGCGTGCCACGCTCTACCAATTCATCAGAACGTTGCACGATATAACGTCGTGCCACGATACCGCCCATGCTGTGTGCGACAAGGATGATTTTTCGCGCCTGGTTGACACCATCAAGGTGCAGGCACTCCTTCAGGGCACTCACTACATCGCTCAGGCTGTAGGAACCACTAAAGATATCCGTGAGGTAGGTAAACTCATAAACGCCAACGTCAGCCATGGTTGGGTGGTTGGAAAGCAGTTCTGGCCAGTAAGTACCATTCTCATGGCGCCAGCACGCGTCACCATCGGACAGCACCCCGTGTAAAAACACCACAGCCACTGGCGACACGGTATCGCCCATGCCCTTGATCCATCTTCCAGCCATTACGCGCCTCTCATTTCCATTTGATAGATGGGTAAATCGTTAAAATGCTTGCCTGATCAATTCAGGTAATAACTCCCCGGCCCGCCCCCTCAGGTTCCATGTGCAAACACCATCAAGTGCGCTTTCGACCAGGTTGATCTGAATGACTTTACGCCCTGCTTTTTTCGCATCCCTGGGAAGCCTCGCGGCCGGGTCAACCTTCCCCGAACAACCGACTACGATCAGCAGATCGGATGAACGAGATGAGTTGAATGCCCCATCAAGAATGTCCGCAGGCAAATACTCGTCAAACCAGACGACGCCTGGCCGGACCAGCCCTCCACACGCCTGGCATTTTGGCGCAGGCACCCGCCAACCACCTGCGGGCTCTTCGGGAATACCATCAGGCAACACAAAAGGGTGCGCGCAATCGAAACAGCGCGGATGATGGAGGGAGCCGTGAAGGTGTTGCACATCGACGCTTCCTGCCCGCTCATGCAGGTTGTCCACGTTCTGGGTGAACAATGAAAGTTGCGGGACGCGACGAGCAAGCTCGGCGAGCGCCCGGTGAGCCGCATTTGGCTGCGCTGCAAGCACCTGCGAGCGCCGCCACTCATACCATCCCCAAACCAGGGACGGGTCGCCTAGGAACGCATCGGCGGTAGCAAGCGTGTGCGCATCAAAATTCTGCCAAAGGCCAGTTAATGCATCGCGGAATGTCGGGATGCCGCTTTCAGCGGATACACCCGCCCCTGTCAGCACGGTAATCCTGCGCGCACTTTGCAGAGCAGCGATTAATACGGGGTCAAAATCAGCGGACACTAGGGTACCTCCCTGACATTTTGCGCCACACATCAGGATGTGGAGCATCAGAATCCATTCTTGGAACCTGTGCGAATCAATCTAAAATCCGAACCTGCTTGCGCTTTTACAACCCGAGTGCAAATGGGCATACATTGTCAAGCAAGAAACAAAAAAGCCCCGTAAATCTTCATTTACGGGGCTTTCATTTGTATGGCGGAGAGATAGGGATTCGAACCCTAGGTACCGGTGAAGGTACAACGGATTTCGAATCCGTCCCATTCGGCCACTCTGGCATCTCTCCAACGGCGCGCATCATAACAGTCTGTTTCGTGGAAGCAAAGCGCCGAAGCAATTTTTTTCCGTGCTATCAGATGCTTGCGTCGATTACAGCGGTACGCCAAGACGGTTGGCGACTTCTTCGTAGGCTTCGATCACGTCACCGAGGCCCTGGCGGAAGCGGTCTTTATCCATCTTCTTGCGGGTGTCCTTGTCCCACAGGCGGCAGCCGTCCGGGCTGAATTCGTCGCCCAGGACGATGGAGCCGTCGTGGAATACGCCGAATTCCAGTTTGAAGTCCACCAGCAGCAGGCCGGCGTCGTCGAACAGTTTGCTCAGTACGTCGTTGACCTTGAGCGACAGTTCTTTCATGCGCGCCAGTTGCTCAGCGGTGCCCCAGCCGAATGCCACGACGTGGGATTCGTTGATGAACGGGTCGCCCTTGGCGTCGTCCTTGAGGAACAGCTCGAACGTGTAAGGGTTGAGCTTGAGGCCCTCTTCTACGCCCAGGCGCTTGACCAGGCTGCCGGCGGCGTAGTTACGCACGACGCACTCGACCGGGATCATGTCGAGTTTTTTCACCAGGCATTCGTTGTCGCCCAGCAGTTTGTCGAATTGGGTCGGGATGCCGGCCGCTTCGAGTTTCTGCATGATGAAGGCGTTGAACTTGTTGTTCACCATGCCCTTGCGGTCGAGCTGTTCGATGCGCTTGCCGTCGAACGCCGAGGTGTCGTTGCGAAACAGCAGGATCAAGCGGTTGGCGTCGTCGGTCTTGTATACCGACTTGGCTTTGCCGCGGTAGAGTTCTTCACGTTTTTCCATGATGGGCTCCGCTTGGTAAGTAGGTGGGCTAGGCGATATGTCGCCAGTCGAGCCCTGAATCTTGATCGGCCAGTTGCAGCCAGTCCGGGTCGCACCCGAGGGTGTCGACAAAACATTGCCGGGCAAGCTGCGGCAGGTTGTTCTTGCTGCTCAGGTGGGCCAGGACCAGGTGTTGCAGGTCTTGCCAGCCCAACTCATACACCAGGTACGCCGCCTGGTGGTTGTTCAAATGTCCCCGTTCGCCGCCAACCCGCTGCTTGAGAAAGTACGGGTAGTGACCGCGTGCCAGCAGGTCACGGCAATGGTTGGACTCGATCATCAAGGCATCGAGGTCCCGATAGCCTTCGAGCACCTTGGCACAGTAGGAACCCAGGTCGGTCAGCAGGCCAAAACGGCGCTCGCCATCACTGAAGACATATTGCGTGGGCTCGTGGGCATCGTGGGCCACGGCAATCACGTCGATGCTCAAGGCCCCCACCTGCAGTTGCTCGCCACCGGCCAGGAAACCTGCGGGTTCAATGGGTTTGCGCATCCCGCGCAAGGTGCCGCGACTCAGGTACACCGGAAGATTGTAGCGCCGAGACAGCAAACCCACGCCATGCACGTGGTCGGCATGTTCGTGGGTCACTAGAATCGCGCTCAACTGCGCCGGGTGAACCCCCAGGCGCAGCAGGCGGCGCTCGGTTTCCCGCAGGGAGAAACCACAATCGACCAGGACATACGTGTCGTCGTGGGCTACAAGCGTGCCGTTCCCTTGGCTACCGCTGCCGAGAACAGCAAAACGCATCGGATCAGCCCAGGTTGTCCTGAATCACGCCCAACACTTTGCGCGCCGTTTCTGCTGGCGCCACGGTGTTGATGTTCTTCTCGACAGTGACTTGCACGTTGTCGCCGACCTTGCTCAGGCGAACCTGATAACGCTCGGCGCGGGTCTCGATCTCTTCCTTGGTCGGCTCGCTGCCGAACAACTTGCTGAAGAAACCACGCTCGTCGTCTTTCTTCTCGGCCTTTTCCGCCACGTTGATGTAGTACAGACCCAGGCTGCGGTTGATGTCTTCGACACGCCATGGCCCTTGCTCCAGGGCACGGCCGACGCTGGCCCAGGCACGATCCAGGTCTTCACCCAGGTTGAGCACGACGTTGCCGCTGCCATCCTCGGTGAGGCTGACACGGCTAGGGGTGTCGTAGTCACGGGCGGCGAGCAGGGATACGGAACCGCCCTTCTCGGAGATGCGGCTCATGCTGGCAAGCATCTCGTCGACCAGCGCAGCATCGACACCGCTGTTGACCGAACGATTGGTGAACTCGACGTTGGCGGTGCTGCCGGCAGGACGCTCGGCGCTGACCACGTAGACTTCACTGGTATTGCGCTGCACGCCTGGCTCGATGCGCACGCGGATGCGGCTTTCGCCATCGGCGGCGACACCACCGGATTGCAGGCGCTTGGCCATGTTGGCCGATAGTTCGCTCGGTTGCTGCCACGCCGTGGTGAACTCACCGGTCTGCGGGCGTTGCTCGTCGAGGCGGAAGCCATTGTCCTGGAAGAACTGCACCGCCACCGGCCAGACTTCGGCAGGTGGGCGCTGGGCCATGATCCAGCGCGAATCGCCGCTTTTTTGCAGGCTGTAGTCGCTGGCATCGGCCTGGGCCGAAATCGGTTGCGGACGCGGCACTTCGTACTCGCCCTTGACGGTGTCGTCGGCCACGTTGCGCGGGATCGGCAACAGCGGGTCAAGGCGCTTGGCGACATTGACGTCCGGCGGCAATTGCATCGGTGCGGTTTGTTGTGCTTCCAGGTAATCGCTGCCGCGGTCACGGAAGTAGCCTTCCGGGCCCCAGATCCAACCGCAGCCACTGGTGCTGGAGATAATCAAGGCAAGTGCGGAAAGTCCGGCCAATCGCTTCATGCGTAGTGCTTCCTCAATTAAACCAGGACGCCGGACTGGCGCAGGGCCTGTCGCAGCGGTTCGTGACAGGCTGGGCTGAGCGGGGTGAGCGGCAGACGGATACCGTCCGGCATCAGGCCCATCTCATGCAGCGCCCATTTCACGGGAATTGGATTGGATTCGATAAACAGGGTTTTGTTGAGCGGCATCAGTTGCTCATGAATCGCCCGGGCCTTGACGGCATCACCGGCGATTGCGGCGGCACACAGTTCGCTCATGGCACGCGGGGCCACGTTGGCGGTCACCGAGATATTGCCCTTGCCACCCAGCAGGATCAGCTCCACCGCCGTGGCGTCGTCGCCGGAGTACAGCAGGAAGTCGCTGCTCACGCCGGCCAGGATGTCCTTGGCGCGCTGCAGGTCGCCCGTGGCTTCCTTGATACCGATGATATTCGGCACGGTGGACAGGCGGATCACGGTCGCGGCCTGCATGTCGCACGCCGTGCGACCCGGCACGTTGTAGAGGATCTGCGGGATGTCGACGGCTTCGGCGATGGCCTTGAAGTGCTGGTACAGGCCTTCCTGGGTCGGCTTGTTGTAGTACGGCGTCACCAGCAGGCAGGCATCGGCCCCGGCTTTCTTGGCGTTTTTGGTCAGCTCGATCGCTTCGCGCGTCGAGTTGGCGCCCGTACCGGCAATCACCGTGATACGCCCTGCCACGCGCTTGACCACAAACTCGATCACCTTGATGTGTTCTTCCACATCAAGCGTGGCCGATTCACCTGTGGTGCCGACGGCCACAATGGCGTTGGTGCCTTCTTGCAGGTGAAAGTCCACCAGTTTGCCCAGGCTGTCCCAGTCGAGATTACCTTGTGCATCCATGGGTGTGACCAGTGCCACCATACTGCCCGCAATCATGCAACCGCTCCTGCCGGAAAAAGAGAGCCGTAATGGTACTGGCGCCAAGATGCTTGCACAAGCGAAGTACCCTCTGAGGAGGTGTTCTGGATCAACTTAGTTGCCAGCAACGCCCTCATTGGGCCAAAGCACGGCCAGATGCCGCTGAAGATGCAATGAAAACGCCACGTCCTAGCCCTTGGCGGCGCTTTTCGCTACCCTTGATCCTTTGATCGGTACCGCTCGTTCGTATCGACCGCTCATCGCTTTAGGAAGGCTGCATGTCCACCCCCACAGTCCGCGAACAATTCCTTGTTATCAGTGCCCTTGGCGCCAACCCCATGGAGCTGACTAACGTCCTGTGCCGCGCCAGCCATGAAAACCGCTGCGCCGTCGTGACCTCCCGCCTGACCCGCCATGGCGAGTGCAGCGCGCTGGTCCTGCAGATTTCCGGGAGCTGGGACGCCCTGGCGCGCCTGGAAACCGGCTTGCCGACCCTGGCCAAGAAGCACGACTTCACCGTCAATGTGGTGCGCAGTGCCGCCCTGGAGAACCGTCCCCAGGCGCTGCCGTACGTGGCTTATGTCAGTTCGGCCTACCGGTCGGACATCGTCAATGAGCTGTGCCAGTTCTTTATCGACCATAACGTCGAGCTGGAAAACCTGACCTGCGACACCTACCAGGCCCCCCAGACCGGCGGCACCATGCTCAATGCCACCTTTACCGTGACCTTGCCGGCCGGCGTACAGATCAGCTGGTTGCGCGACCAGTTCCTGGATTTCGCCGATGCGCTGAACCTCGATGCCCTGATCGAACCGTGGCGCCCACAGAACCCAATGTAAGGAAGTTTTTCATGGCGGTAGTCATCGACACACCGGTCGCCGATATCCAGGCCCCGGCGACCAGCGGGCAGACGTTCAGCCTTGCCGGGCTCAAGGGCAAGCAAGTGGTGCTGTATTTCTACCCGAAGGACAGCACCCCGGGCTGCACCACCGAAGGCCAGGGTTTCCGCGACCAGTACGCCGCCTTCCAGGCCGCCAACACCGAGGTGTTTGGGGTGTCCCGGGACAGCGTGAAGTCCCATGAGAATTTCAAGGCCAAGCAGGCCTTCCCCTTCGAGCTGATCAGCGACAAGGATGAGGCAGTTTGCCAGCTGTTTGATGTGATCAAGCTGAAGAAGCTGTACGGCAAGGAATACCTGGGTGTGGACCGCAGCACCTTCCTGATCGACAAGGATGGCGTGCTGCGCCAGGAATGGCGTGGCGTGAAGGTGCCGGGGCATGTGGATGTGGTGTTGGCGGCGGCGCAGGCGCTGGACAAGGCTTGATGCGGCGGGCGGCAGTTAGATAGCTATCGCAGGCAAGCCAGCTCCTACATGGGATCGGTGCTCGACCAGACAACTCGGTAGTGGTGGGAGCCGGGCTTGCCCGCGATGGGGACATCAGGCCTTGCGCAACCAGTAACGATACACACCGTTATCGGCTTCCTCGTGCAACAGCACATGCCCCGCCAGCCTGGCAAACGTGCGGAAGTCGCGCTGGGAACCCGCATCCGTGGCGATCACCTTGAGCACCGCACCACTGGCCAGCCGATTGAGTTCCATCTTGGCCTTGAGCAGTGGCAACGGGCAGTTGAGGCCACTGGCATCAAGCTCGGCGTCGTGGTTTACAGCAGCGGTCATGGTTTTGCTCCAGGCGGCGTCAGGGGCGCTTAGAATATCTGGTCCCGGGCTCAGTGTCCGGCTACAGTAATGTCTTTGTCGAAAGGCTTTGTGCATGACTTTTTTGCGCCCTACCCTGCTGACGCTCGCTTGCCTGCTTGCCTCTCCAGGCTTCGCCGACGACCTGCCGTCACTTGGCGACGCCAGTTCTGCCATTGTCTCGCCACAACAGGAACACCAACTGGGGCGAGCGTGGCTGGCGTTCCTGCGCGGCCAGGTCTCGGTCCTCAATGACCCGCAACTCAAGGATTACGTCGAGACCAGCGTCTACAAGCTGGTAGAGACCAGCCAGGTCAACGACCGGCGCCTGGAGTTCATCCTGATCAACAGCCCGCAGCTCAACGCGTTTGCCGCGCCGGGCGGGATTGTCGGGGTCAACGGCGGCCTGTTCCTCAACGCCCAGACCGAAGGCGAATACGCCTCGGTGATGGCCCACGAATTGGCGCACTTGTCCCAGCGTCACTTCGCCCGCGGCGTGGAAGCCCAGCAACGGATGCAGATCCCGATGATGGCCGCGTTGCTCGGCGGGATTATCGCCGCCGCCGCCGGTGCCGGGGATGCCGGGATTGCCGCGATTGCCGGCAGCCAGGCCGCCGCGATCCAGGAGCAGCGGCGCTTCTCCCGGCAGAACGAGCAGGAAGCCGACCGCATCGGCATCCTCAACATGGTCAAGGCCGGCTACGATCCGCGCTCGATGCCGACCATGTTCGAGCGCTTGATGCGCCAGTACCGCTTCGATGCCAAGCCACCGGAATTCCTGCTGACGCACCCGGTTACCGAATCGCGGATCGCCGACACCCGCAACCGCGCCGAACAGGCCAAAGCCGGCGGCACCGAAGACAGCCTGCGCTATCAACTGATCCGCGCCCGGGTCCAGCTGTATTACGAAGACACGCCCGGGCTGGCCGCCAAGCGCTTCCGTGCGCAGTTGGATGAGAACCCGAAAAGCGATGTAGCGCGCTATGGCCTGGCCATCGCCCAGATCAAGGGCACCCAGCTCAATGAGGCGCGCGAGACCCTCAAGCCGCTGCTGGCCAAGGCGCCCAACGATATCACCTACAACCTGGCGCAGATCGAGCTGGATATCACCAACAACCGTATGCCCGATGCGCAGCAACGCACTGACCGCATGCTGGCCCAGTACCCCAGCAACTACCCGCTGAACCAGGTGCGTGTAGACCTGCTGCTCAAGCAGAACCGTACCGCCGACGCGGAAAAAGCCCTGGAAGGCCTGCTCAAGTCGCGCGCCGACGATCCCGATGTGTGGTACCAGGTGGCCGAGACCCGTGGCTTGTCCGGCAATATCATCGGCTTGCACCAGGCCCGCGCCGAATACTTCGCGCTGGTCGGCGATTTCCAGCAGGCGATCCAGCAATTGGACTTCGCCAAGCGCCGGGCCGGTAGCAACTTCCCGCTGTCGTCCCGCATCGATGCACGCCAGCGCGAGCTGATCGAACAGGAACGCATCGTCAAAGGCATGATGAGCTAAATCCGATGCCACAAAAAAGCCCCGCTCTCGGCTTTCGAGAACGGGGCTTTTTATTGACCTGCCGCTAGCGGATTACTCAGCCAGCTTGAAGGTAATGAAGCTGGCACGCCCTTGACGCAGGACTCGCATCGACACCGAGCGATTCTTCGGCAACGCCTTGGCGATGTCGGTGAACTCCTTGGTGGTGTTGATGGCCTGGTTGTTCAAGTGGGTAATCACGTCGCCCGGCTGCAGGCCGATCAGGGCGGCCGGGCCGTCCTGGACTTCCTTGATTACCACACCGCTCTTGAGGTCGAAGCTCTTCTTCTGCTCGTCGGTCAACTCGACCACGGCGATGCCCAGGCGGTTGCTGCTGCGCTCGGCACCCGACTTGTTGAGGGCTCCCAGCTCCTGACCTTCCTCGGGAATGGCACCCACGGTCAGCTCAACGTTCTGGCGCTTGCCTTCGCGGATCACTTCCAACCTGGCCTTGCCGCCAGCCTTGAGTGCGCCCACCAGGTGCGGCAGGTCGGCCGACATGACAATCGGCTGGCCGTTCATGCTCAGGATCACATCGCCCACCTGCAAGCCGCCTTTGGCAGCCGGGCCGTCGTCCTGGATCTGCGCGACCAGGGCACCGGCCGGCTTGTCCAGGCCAAAGGACTCGGCCAGGTCTTTGTTCACTTCCTGGATCACCACGCCCAACCAGCCACGGCTGACCTTGCCACCGGCTTTCAATTGGTTGGAGACGTCCATGGCCACATCAATCGGGATGGCAAAGGAGACGCCCATGAAACCGCCAGATCGGGTGTAGATCTGCGAGTTGATCCCCACCACTTCGCCCGCCAGGTTGAACAGCGGGCCGCCGGAGTTACCCGGGTTGATCGGCACGTCGGTCTGGATGAACGGCACGTAGTTTTCGTTCGGCAGGCTGCGGCCGATGGCACTGACGATACCTTGGGTCACGGTGTGGTCGAAGCCAAACGGCGAACCGATGGCCACCACCCATTGCCCGGCCTTCAGGTCCTGGGACTTGCCCAGTTTCAGCACGGGCAGGTCCTTGCCTTCGATCTTCAGCAGGGCCACGTCGGAACGTGGGTCGGTGCCGACCAGCTTGGCCTTGAGTTCACTGCGATCAGCCAGGCGCACAAGGATTTCGTCAGCGTCGGCGATCACGTGGTTGTTGGTCAGGATGTAGCCATCAGGCGAAATGATAAAGCCCGAGCCCAGGGATTGGGCTTCACGCTGGCCACCACCGCCACCACGCGGCGAACGTGGCTGGGGCATGCCGCGCTCGAAGAACTCCCGCAACATCGGCGGCAGGCCTTCAAGGTCGGGCATCTGCTGGTTCGAGACTTTACGATCCGGCAGCTTCTGGGTGGTACTGATGTTCACCACCGCAGGCGATGCCTGCTCTACCAGTTGGGTGAAGTCAGGCAGCTCCGCCGCTTGCGCGGTAACGGCCTGACCCAGCACCAGCACCGTGGCGACTATGGAAAGGTAAGACTTCAAACGTGGTATCGACATACAGCTCCCGTTACGACGAGCAGGGTTGGGCGACAAGGTTCAATAAACGCCAGAGACTACTGCTACCAGCGTCAAGATTGCGTGAACAAAACAAGGCCAGGGCCGAGAAGTTCTGACCTATAAAAAACATAAGGAGATTTTGCAAGTGAAAATACTCTCCAGACATTTCATGTTCTGTGCAGCAAAGCAGGCATTTCCTGGATCACTGTGAACGATCTGGATGAGCATAGGATTAACGGCTCACGGTTTTTCGGGCGCCGGGCCACTGCGAACCGACAGGGCGATCCGTTCGGCGGTGCCCAGGGGAATCTCCCCGACCACCGTCGCCACGACCTCGCCTTGCGGGGTGTTCATCCGGCGCGAAACTGCAACCGTTGGCCCCAGTTGAACCCGGCTCTCTGTCGCGGCCTCGCCACTGACAGGTTCAAGGAACAGCGAAAAACGCGCCAACCCATCCTCGTACATCTGGCTGTTTACCACCGCCTGGGTCCGGGAATCCTTGCGTGTCGTGCTGCGGACCAACTGGAAGCCCGGCGGCAGCCAGCTCGGATGCCACGCCTGGGCGGCCGGCACGTCATCGGCCTGGCTACTGGCGACCGACAATGGCTTGCAGTCCTTGCCG
Organism: Pseudomonas sp. GW821-FHT01D09; assembly: GCF_059422465.1. Taxonomy (NCBI): domain Bacteria; kingdom Pseudomonadati; phylum Pseudomonadota; class Gammaproteobacteria; order Pseudomonadales; family Pseudomonadaceae; genus Pseudomonas; species Pseudomonas sp. GW821-FHT01D09. Next base: position 110,286 of record NZ_JBWKWY010000004.1, on the reverse strand, counting down.
GGCTGCAAATCCCGCTCATCCGGGGCCTGGGTGCTCAATTGAGTGAACTGGAAACGTTCCAGCAACTGCCCTTTGTCATTGATCAATAATGATTTGAGCGGCAATGCGGTTTCTCGATCCAGGTGCAGCTCGAATCCGTAGCGGTACTGATCCCGTGGCGCCAGCGAGATAATCACCGCCTTGCGGCCAGCCACGCGTGATTCGCCGATAACGGCAAGCGTATAAAAAGAATTGAGTTTTTGTGGATCAAGAACCTGGGCTGAAGCGCCCGGGGAGTTGCCAAGCCCCGCCACCAGGCTGCCACTGACGCACTGGGTGCGCCCATCGACCCGGACAACTTCCTGGGCCGAGCCATCGAGCTGCAACAGGCGTTCGCGGACCTGGCCATCCTGGACACGGTGCCAGATGTCATGGGTTGAGAAACTACCGTTACGCTCGTAGATAAACGTACCTTGGTAGCTTTGCTGCTGCTCTGCCCGCCCAAGACGCTTGAGCCAGTCTTGGGCTTCATCGGCATGGGCAGGTACGGCAAACCAGCCACTGAGCAAAAGCGCAAGGAGCGGTATGGCACGCATAAGGCTCCTTAGCGGTTTAGCGGTTTTCCAGGCTTGCAGCACGAGCGTATGGCAGCGCGCTTTCAGTGCCTTTTACCGCCGATTCCTGAGCGTGCTGGCGAAGGTAGCCTGGCAGACGCTGATCCTGCCAGCCGGACTGCCCCTGAAGCACACCATTGGCCATCGGGCCAGTTGCCTCAGCGCTTTCCTTGTAGCCCGCCAGAACAGCCGGACCCTTGACCTGCGGACCGGCCATGACCGGCTGCTGGGTTTGCTGGGCCAGTTCGGCACCGGCGATTTCGTCCTGGTTGTACAAACGCACACCGGCCAGTACGGCCACAGTCACCGAAGCAGCGACTGCCAGGCGACCGAGGCTACGCCAAGGGCCACGTGCAGCTTTTGCCGGAACGGCTTCATCGGCCAGCGCAGCAGAAACGGCCGCAGCAATATCCAGACGAGGGATTAGTAGATCCTTGTGCATCACCGCCCGAGCGACTTGGTAACGAGACCAGGTATCACGGGTTTGGGCATCATCAAATGCGCTGAGCACTCGACGAAGTTCCAGTTCATCCGCTTCGTTATCCATCACTGCGGACAGCGATTCCTGCAGGGCATCACGACTCATGGCGGTTCCTCTCTTGGCTGTCGCCGCTGTCTTTAGTTTTCCTGCAACAACGGTTGCAGGGCTTTATCGATGGCTTCCCGAGCCCGGAAAATCCGGGAGCGTACGGTCCCCACCGGGCATTGCATGACGCTCGCAATGTCCTCGTAACTCAGACCATCGAATTCACGTAAAGTTAACGCCGTACGCAAATCTTCTGGCAGTTGCTGAATAGTACGGTGGACGGTGCCTTCGATCTCATCGCGCAGCAATGCACGCTCCGGCGACTCGAGATCTTTGAGGCCGTGATCACCATCGTAAAATTCTGCATCTTCCGAACTCACATCACTATCGGGTGGGCGGCGGCCGCGAGACACCAGATAGTTCTTCGCCGTGTTGATGGCGATGCGGTACAGCCACGTGTAGAACGCACTGTCACCGCGAAAATTACCGAGTGCACGGTAGGCCTTGATAAAGGCCTCCTGTGCAACGTCCTGCGCTTCATGGGTGTCGTGCACGAACCGCACGATCAACCCGAGAATTTTGTGCTGGTATTTCAGCACTAGCAGATCAAATGCGCGCTTGTCGCCGCGTTGAACGCGCTCGACCAGCTGCTGATCCTCTTCCTGGGTTAGCATGAACACTCCTCGTTGTACTTGCAGGAGGCGTGCATAACTAAACGATCAGGCTTGCAAACATAGACTAGGACTTTTCGCAAAAGTTCTCCCCCTTCAAGCAAGTTTCCGGTGGGCTCTGTTTTGGCACACACGAAAAACGCAGCGCGGGCATAGCCGGCTGCGTGAATAATCTTGTCGCCGGTTTTCTGACGCCCCATGTTCCAGGCCAATCAGTAAAACCAACGTTTTCCCAGCTTTCGGGCATCCTGTTATGGAGTCGGGGCGGATGCAAAAGTTCCCATCTCGACACCCGAGCGCCTCATCAAAGCCGTGCAGTTCGTTCACCGTAGTCTCACAATGCCACGAATGCCCGGCTATTGTGCCGATAGCCCCCTCTATATACTAGTGGGCCGTGTGACCCTTTGATTCGCCGATCCAGGCGTCCTGTTTGCGCCACCCCTCGGATCGCTTTTTGCGGAATCCCATAAATGAGCCAACAGTTTCAACACGATGTCCTGGTGATTGGTAGCGGCGCCGCAGGCCTGAGCCTTGCACTGACCCTGCCGAGCCATCTGCGCATAGCCGTACTGAGCAAGGGCGACCTGGCCAACGGTTCGACGTTCTGGGCCCAGGGTGGGGTTGCCGCCGTGCTCGATGACACCGACACGGTGCAATCCCACGTTGAAGACACCCTCAACGCCGGCGGCGGCCTGTGCAATGAAGACGCGGTGCGTTTCACCGTCGAGCATAGCCGCGAAGCCATCCAGTGGCTGATCGACCAGGGGGTGCCATTTACCCGCGATGAACATGCCGGCAGTGATGACGGCGGTTTCGAGTTCCACCTGACCCGCGAAGGCGGCCATAGCCACCGGCGCATCATCCATGCCGCCGATGCCACCGGCGCCGCAATCTTCAAGACCCTGCTCGCCCAGGCCCGGCAACGGCCGAATATCGAACTGCTGGAGCAACGGGTCGCCGTCGACCTGATCACCGAAAAACGCCTGGGCCTGGCGGGCGAGCGCTGCCTGGGGGCCTACGTGCTCAACCGCGCCAGCGGCGAAGTCGATACCTACGGCGCGCGCTTCACCATCCTGGCCTCAGGAGGCGCCGCCAAAGTCTACCTCTACACCAGCAACCCCGATGGCGCCTGCGGGGATGGCATCGCCATGGCCTGGCGCTCGGGCTGCCGGGTGGCGAACCTGGAGTTCAACCAGTTCCACCCCACCTGCCTGTATCACCCCCAAGCCAAGAGCTTCCTGATCACCGAAGCCCTGCGCGGTGAAGGTGCGCACTTGAAGCTGCCCAATGGCGAACGCTTCATGCAGCGCTTCGACCCGCGGGCCGAACTGGCGCCACGGGATATCGTGGCCCGCGCCATCGACCACGAGATGAAGCGCCTGGGCATCGACTGCGTCTACCTGGACATCAGCCACAAGCCCGCCGACTTTATCAAGACCCACTTCCCGACGGTCTACGAGCGCTGCCTGGCTTTCAATATCGATATCACCCAAGGGCCGATCCCGGTGGTGCCGGCGGCGCATTACACCTGTGGCGGGGTGATGGTCGACCAGCGCGGCCGTACCGACGTGCCGGGCCTGTATGCTATCGGCGAGACCAGCTTCACCGGCCTGCACGGCGCCAACCGCATGGCCAGCAACTCGCTGCTCGAATGCTTCGTCTACGCCCGCTCCGCCGCCGCCGACATCCTCGAACAGCTGCCACGCATCCCGGTGCCGGCCGCCCTGCCCCGCTGGGATGCCAGCCAGGTCACCGACTCGGACGAAGACGTGATCATCGCCCACAACTGGGACGAGCTGCGGCGTTTCATGTGGGACTACGTGGGGATCGTGCGCACCAACAAGCGCTTGGCGCGTGCCCAGCACCGGGTGCGCTTGCTGCTGGATGAAATCGACGAGTTCTACAGCAACTACAAGGTCAGCCGCGACCTGATCGAGTTGCGCAACCTGGCCCAGGTCGCCGAACTGATGATCCGCTCGGCCATGGCGCGCAAGGAAAGCCGGGGCCTGCACTACACCCTCGACTACCCGCAGATGCTGCCCGAAGCCCTCGACACTATCCTGGTGCCAACCACCTACGGCGGCTGAACTTCAAGCGCACCCGCAGGCGCCGATGCACATCGGCGGCCTGCGAATCGCGCGGCACACAGATCGAGCGCACCCGCCAATCGCCCGGCAACCGGTAGCGCAGTACCACCATCAGCGGCAATGCCAGGCTGTCGGGGCGCAACTGCACGGCGTGCCAGCCCCGTGCCGCGCTCCACAATTGCCAGCCGTCGGCATTGCGCCGCAGGCCACGAACCGACGAAGGGTGGGTCAAGCGAATATGCCGCGGTAGCGTCCACAGCCCATGGGCCAGGCACGCCAGCACACCGAGTGCAGCCATCGAGAAAGGTACAGCCAACAGGCACAGCGCACCGAGCGCAAGCACCTGGGCGAGGAGATACGCCGCCAGCAAGCGCCCACTGGCCTGCCAGCGGCACTCGAAGGTATTACTTGGGCTGGACACGATCCAGGATCATCCGCACCATGCGCTGCAGCTCCGGGTCTTCTGATTCGGCACGCTCCATAAACCAGCCGAACATGTCCTGGTCTTCGCAGGTCAGCAGCCGGACGTAGAGGTCGCGATCGACCTTATCGAGGGTCGCGTACACCTCTTTGGTGAACGGCACCAGCAACACATCCAACTCCAGCATGCCGCGACGGCTGTGCCAGTACAGGCGATTGATTTCTACATCTTCGACCATGGAGCGCTCCTCAAATAGGGCGCAAGTATACAGGCCCGCGCCCCTCGGAACAGTCGGCTTTGGTCGGGCTGATGAAACTACCCATTTGCCGGGCGCCCCTCTATGATGCACCCATGACTTTCCAACTGCGATGACCCATGGCTGACTCTGCTTTCTTCTGTCCCCTGTCCCACGAAGGCGTCCTGGCCGTTCGCGGCGCTGACGCGGCCAAGTTCCTCCAGGGGCAACTGACCTGCAACCTCAACTACCTCAACGACACCCACGCCAGCCTCGGCGCGCGCTGTACCCAAAAAGGGCGTATGCAGTCGAGCTTCCGTATCGTGCTGCAAGGTGACGGTGTGCTGCTGGCCATGGCCAGCGAGCTGCTGGAACCGCAGTTGGCGGACCTGAAGAAATACGCGGTCTTTTCCAAGTCCAAGCTGACGGACGAAAGCGCTGCCTGGGCCCGCTTCGGCCTGGCCGACGCCGACCAGGCCCTCGCCAGCCTGGGCCTGGAACTGCCCGCCGAGACCGACAGCGTGGCGCGCCATGAAGAGCTGCTGGCCATTCGCGTCTCCCCCGGCCGCGCCGAACTCTGGGGCCCTGCGGCGCAAGCCGACACCCTGCGCAGCCAACTGGCCGCAACCCTTGCCGAAGGCGACCTCAATGCCTGGCTGCTGGGGCAGATCCGCGCCGGCCTCGGCCAGGTCATGGCCCAGACCCGCGAGCTGTTCATCCCGCAGATGCTCAACCTGCAGGCGGTCGGCGGCGTGAGCTTCAAGAAGGGCTGCTACACCGGCCAGGAAATCGTCGCCCGTATGCAATACCTGGGCAAACTCAAGCGCCGCCTGTACCGCCTGGGCCTGGACGGCACGGCATTGCCCGAGCCGGGCACGCCACTGTTTGCGCCCAGCCATACCAGCGCCATCGGTGAGGTGGTGATCGCCGCCCGGGCCGACGAAGGGATTGAACTTCTGGCGGTGCTGCAAGCCGAAGCAGCCGACAGTGGCGATGTGCATTTAGGTACGCTGGAAGGCCCGGGCCTCATGTTGCTTGACCTGCCTTACCGACTGGACCGCGATCGCGAGATCCAGCGTTAATTGCCGCACCCTTTTGCAACACCCTAGAGAGCATGAATGAACAAACTGGCGGAAAAAGTCCAACAGGCGTTGGTGACGGCCATCGATAACGATGACCTGGTTCTGCCCACGTTACCGGAAGTGGCCCTGAAAATTCGTCAGGCCGCCGAAGACCCCGAAGTCAGCATCAGCCATTTGAGCAAAGTCATCGGCCGCGACACCGCCCTGAGCGCGCGCCTGATCAAAGTGGTCAACAGCCCGCTGTTGCGGGCATCCCAGGAAGTCACCGACCTGCACACCGCCATCACCCGCCTGGGCACCAACTACAGCAGTAACCTGGCGATTGGTTTGGTGATGGAGCAGATATTCCATGCCCGCTCCGAAGTCGTCGAACACAAGATGCGCGAAGTCTGGCGCCGCAGCCTCGAAGTCGCGGGCGTCTGCTACGCCTTGTGCCGCAACCACAGCCAGCTCAAGCCGGACCAGGCGGCACTCGGCGGGCTGGTGCACCAGATCGGCGTGCTGCCGATCCTGACCTACGCCGAAGATCACTATGAACTGCTCTCCGACCCGGTCAGCCTCAACCATGTGATCGATAGCATCCACCCGCTGCTGGGGGACAAGCTGCTGCGCGGCTGGGACTTCCCGGAAATGCTGGTGAATGTGCCCGCGCACTACCAGGACCTTGAGCGCGAATCGGCCAGCCTGGACTATGTCGACCTGGTGCAAGTGGCCGTGCTGTATTGCCACAAGAACACCGAGCACCCGCTGGCCAATGCTGTGCTGTCGAACCTGCCGGCCTTCAAGAAATTGCGCATCGACCCGCTCAATGAAGCGGTGCGCACCGAACTGGACGAAGCGCGCTCGATGTTCGACTGAGCCCCTCGTAGCCAGGCTGGCTTAACCTGCGATAAAGCTCACCCGCACCTTGAGCCCTTTGCGCTCGCCATCATGCAGGCTGATCTGGGCCAGGTGCGCGCGGCAGATTTCGCCGACAATCGCCAAGCCAAGGCCCGAACCTGCGCCCTGCTGGTTACGCCGGTAGAAGCGCTCGAACACCCGATCCCGCTCGTCCAGTGGAATGCCCGGGCCATCGTCTTCCACTTCCAGCACCGCCGGCGCCGTGACCCGCAATATCACATTGCCACCTGACGGTGTATGCGCCAGGGCGTTATCCACCAGGTTGCTCAACAGTTCATTCAGCAAGGTCGGCTCGCCACGCAACCACACCGGTTCATCGGCCTCCAAAGCCAGCGCCACGCCTCGCGCATGCGCCAGGGGCGCCATGGCCATGCCCAACTCACGGGCCAATTGGCTGAGGTCGAGCAACTGCGCGCCACCTTCGGCAATCGCCCGCGCACCGTTTTCGATGCGGGCCAGGGACAGCAACTGATTGGCCAGGTGGGTCAAGCGATCCGTGCCTTGCGCCGTTGTTTCCAGGGTGCTGCGCCAGATCGCCGGTTCCTCGGCGCGCAGGCCCAACTCCAGCCGGGCCTTGAGGGCCGCCAGCGGGGTGCGCAATTCGTGGGCCGCATCGGCGATAAACTGGGCCTGGCGCTCGAACTGCCCGCGCAAGCGTTCGGTAAAGTGATTCAACGCTCGCACCAGCGGCCCGAATTCGTGCTGCACCTCAACCAACGGCAAGGGGCGCAGGTCATCCGGCTGGCGTTCTTCCACTGCCGTGCGCAAGCGCTCCAGCGGGCGCAACGCCGCACTCACCGCGAACCACACCAGCAACAAGGCGCCGACGGCCAGCATGCCCAGGCGCAGCAGAGTGTCGGCCATCAGGCTGCGGGCCATGCTGACGCGGGCTTCGTCGGTTTCGGCCACACGGATTTCGGCCATGCCGTTCATATTCGGCTCCGACACCGCCTTGAGCAGGCTCACCACCCGCACATTCTGCCCCTGGTACTTGGCGTTATAGAACCGCGCCAGGGCTGGGTAATCGTCGGTGCGTGGCGTACCGGGCGGCGGGCCAGGCAGGTGTTCGTAGCCAGAAATCAGCTTCTGGTGAATATCATTGACCTGGTAGTAAATCCGCCCGGCGCTGTCGTAGGCGAAGGTGTCCAATGCCACGTAGGGCACATCGGCGCTCAGGGTGCCGTCACGCTGGGACAACCCGGCAGCGATGGTGCGGGCCGAGGCCAGCAGGGTGCGGTCGTAGGCGGTGTCGGCCGCCTCGCGACCGTTCCAGTAGGCACTCAAGCCGCTGGCCAGCATCAGCACCACCAACAGCAATGCCAGGTTCCACAGCAAACGCCAACGCAGGCTGCTGTGCTTACGCATCGCGGGCTTCCAGCAAGTAACCAAGGCCGCGGAAGGTAACGATGGCAACCGGCTGGCCATCAAGCTTCTTGCGCAAGCGATGCACATAGATTTCGATCGCGTCGGGGCTGGCTTCCTCGTCCAGGCCAAATACCTGGGACGCTAATTGCTCCTTGCTCATGACCCGGCCAGGACGGGCGATCAGCGCTTCAAGCACCGCCTGCTCGCGGGAGGTCAGCGTCAGCAGTTCACCGCCGAGGGTAAAACGCCGGGTTTCCACGTCATACACCAGCACCCCACAGGTCTGCTGCCGCTCGCCGCCCAGCACACTGCGGCGCAACAGGGCCTTGACCCTGGCTTCCAGCTCGGTCAACTCAAAGGGCTTGGCCAGATAGTCATCGGCCCCCAGGTTAAGGCCATGCACCCGATCCTTTACATCGCTGCGGGCGGTGAGCATCAACACCGGCAGGTTTTTCCCACGGGCCCGCAAGCGCGCCAGCACCTCGAAACCGTCCATGCGCGGCAGGCCCACATCGAGAATCGCCACCGCGTACTCCTCGCTGCTCAAGGCCAGGTCCGCAGCCACGCCATCGTGCAGCACATCCACCGTCAAGCCCGTGCTCTTGAGCGCTTGGGCCACACTTTCGGCGAGTTGCAAATGGTCTTCGACGAGCAGGACACGCATGGATTCTTACCTCGTTAAGGGGTGGCCGACGCCGCCCCGGGTTGACCAACTCGCGGCGCAGTTTACAGCCGCAGCCTGTGCTGTGAAGCCCGAAAACATGGAAAGGGCGTTGAAAGGTTAGTGAAAGGTTCGCCCATTAGCATCCAAAAACGGATGGTTATACCTTCCGAGCTATCTGACCTATAGCGCCCGAAAAACGCCCTGATGCGTTTTCGCCAAATAAAAACAATAAACGGAGTGCACACCGATGCTGCCTACACGGCCCAATACTTGCCCGTCTGTTCGTTTTTCCCGCCTGACCCAGACCGCCCTCGCCAGTGCCGCTACCCTTGCCGGCTTTTCGCCGCTGGCCCAGGCTGCCTTCTTTGAAGACAGTAGCGCGACCCTGGAAACCCGCAACATGTACTTCAACCGCGACTTTCGCGACGGCACCAGCGCCCAGCAATCCAAGCGCGACGAGTGGGCCCAGGGCTTTATGCTCAACCTGCAGTCGGGCTACACCGACGGCACCGTCGGCTTTGGCGTGGATGCGCTGGGCATGCTCGGGGTCAAGCTCGACTCCAGCCCGGACCGCACCGGCAGCGGCCTGCTGCCGACCCACGATGATGGCCGCGCCGCCGACGAATACTCGAAGCTGGGCCTGACCGGCAAAGTGAAAATCTCGGCCACCGAGCTGAAAATCGGTTCGCTGATCCCTGAGCTGCCAATCCTCAAGCCCAACGACGGGCGCATCCTGCCGCAGACCTTCAACGGCGGCCTGCTGACCTCCAAGGAGTTCAAGAACCTGACGTTCACCGGTGGGCGCCTGGACAAGGTCAAGGACCGCAACGACAGCAACTATGAGGATATCGCCCTCAACAACAAGAACGGCCGCTTCGTCAGTGGAGCCACCGGCAAATACTTCAACTTCGGCGGCGTGGACTACAAGTTTGCCGAAAAAGTCACCGGCAGCTACCACTTCGCCCAACTGGACGACGTGTACCGCCAGCACTTCCTCGGCCTGCTCACTTCCAGCCCGATGGGCCCCGGCACCTTCGCCGCCGACATGCGCCTGGCCATCAGCGATGACGCCGGCAGCGCACGCGCTGGCAACATTGACAACAAATCCTTCAGTAGCATTTTCAGCTACGGCCTCAACGGCCATAAACTGAGCGCCGGCTACCAGCGCATGTTCGGTGACAGTGCATTCCCCTATGTGGATGGCAGCAACCCGTACCTCATCAACTTCGTGCAGCTCAACGACTTTGCCGGCGCCGAAGAACGCTCCTGGCAGGCCCGCTACGACTACGACTTCGCCAAGCTGGGGATTCCCGGCCTGAGTTTCATGAGCCGTTACATGTCCGGTGACAATATCCAGCTCAAGAACGGCGACACCGGCAAAGAGTGGGAACGCGACACCGAGATCAAATACGTGGTGCAAAGCGGCACCCTCAAGGACGTGGCCGTGCGCCTGCGCAACGCCACCTACCGCTCCAACTACTCGGCCCGGGACGCAGACGAAGTGCGCGTGCTGGTCAGTTACAGCGTCGCGCTGTGGTAACCACTGAAAGTCATCTCCCCAATAACAACAATGACGGAGTTCCTCATGTCTTCATCCCTGCGTAAATTTGCCCTGGCCGCCGGCTGCATGCTGTTTGCCGGTCAACTGCTGGCCGCCGAAGAACCCAAGCGCCCGGAATGCATCGCACCGGCCTCCCCCGGCGGTGGTTTTGACCTGACCTGCAAACTGGTGCAAAGCGCACTGATCAACGAAAAGCTGCTGAGCAAGCCGATGCGCGTGACCTACATGCCCGGCGGCGTCGGGGCGGTGGCCTACAACGCCGTCGTGGCCCAGCGCCCCGCCGATGCCGGCACGCTGGTGGCCTGGTCCAGCGGTTCGCTGCTGAACCTGGCCCAGGGCAAGTTCGGGCGTTTTGATGAGAGCGCCGTGAAATGGCTGGCCGCCGTCGGCACCAGTTATGGCGCGATTGCGGTCAAATCCGACTCGCCCTACAAGAGCCTCGACGACCTGGTCCAGGCCCTGAAGAAAGATCCGAGCAAAGTGGTGATCGGCTCCGGCGGCACCGTCGGCAGCCAGGACTGGATGCAAACCGCACTGATCGCCAAGGCCGCCGGGATCAACCCGCGTGACCTGCGTTACGTGGCCCTCGAAGGCGGCGGCGAAATCGCCACCGCCCTGCTCGGCGGGCATATCCAGGTCGGCAGTACCGATATCTCCGACTCCATGCCACATATCCAGAGCGGTGATATGCGCCTGCTGGCGGTGTTCTCCGAGCAGCGCCTGGACGAGCCGGAAATGAAGGATATCCCGACGGCCAAGGAGCAAGGCTACGACATCGTCTGGCCGGTGGTGCGTGGTTTCTACCTCGGGCCAAAAGTCAGCGATGAAGACTACGCCTGGTGGAAAGCCGCGTTCGACAAACTGCTGGCCTCCGAGGACTTCGCCAAGCTGCGCGACCAGCGCGAGCTGTTCCCGTTCGCCATGACCGGCCAGGAGCTGGACACCTACGTGAAGAAACAGGTGGCTGACTACAAAGTGCTGGCCAAAGAGTTCGGCCTGATCCAGTAATCGCCCCTCTGTGGGAGCGGGCTTGCTCGCGAAAAACTGCAACGATGACGCGTGCTGCCTGGATACACGCGATGTCCTGGCGTTCTTCGTGAGCAAGCTAGCGCCTATACGAGTCGCAAAGGAGTCCCCTATGCTCTTACAACGCATTTTCGCTGGCGTGATGTTGTTGGTCTGCATCGGCCTGGCGCTGATGGCCTGGCCCTATCAGGCGGCCTTTTCCTACGAACCCGTAGGACCCCGGGCGTTCCCGCTGCTGCTGCTCGGGCTGATGGGCCTGGCGTTGATCTACATGCTGATTCGTCCGCAACCCACCAAACATACTGAAGATGAACCGGCGCTGGACCGCCCGACCCTGGTCAAGATCGGGATCTGTGTGGTCTTGCTGCTGGTGTTTGCCGCCACGTTTGAACCCCTGGGTTTCATGCTCAGCAGCATGCTGATCGGTATTCCGATGGCACGGCTGTATGGCGGCCGCTGGCTGCCCAGTGCGGTGGTCATCACCTTGATGAGCGTCGGTCTTTATCTGCTGTTCGATAAAACCATGGACGTGCCGCTGCCCCTCGGTCTGCTCGACGTTCTGGAGAACTGATATGGATACTTTTGGCTATTTGGGCCAGGGTTTCGGCGTCGCGCTGAGCCCCTATAACCTGGTGACCGCACTGATCGGCACCCTGATCGGCACCGTGGTTGGGCTATTGCCAGGCCTGGGGCCGATCAATGGCGTGGCCTTGTTGATCCCCATCGCGTTCGCCCTGGGCCTGCCGCCCGAGTCGGCGCTGATCCTGCTGGCAGCGGTGTACCTGGGCTGCGAATATGGCGGGCGGATCAGCTCGATCCTGCTGAACATCCCGGGCGAAGCCTCCACCGTGATGACCACCCTCGACGGCTACCCGATGGCCCGTAAAGGCATGGCCGGTGTAGCGTTGTCGTTGTCGGCCTGGAGTTCGTTCATCGGTGCGTTTATCGCCACCTGCGGCATGGTGCTGTTCGCACCGCTGCTGGCCAAATGGGCGATAGCCTTCGGCCCGGCGGAATATTTCGTCCTGATGGTGTTTGCGATTGTCTGCCTGGGCGGCATGGCCGGTGACAAACCGCTTAAAACCTTTGTCGCAGCGCTGATCGGCCTGTTCCTGTCGGCGGTGGGTATCGACGCCAACAGTGGCGTGTACCGCTTCACTGGCGACAATATTCACCTGACGGACGGCATCCAGTTCGTGGTCCTGGTACTGGGCCTGTTCTCTATCAGTGAAATCCTCCTGCTCCTGGAAAAAACCCACCGCGGCCAGGAAGCCGTGAAAGCTACCGGACGCATGATGTTCAACGTCAAGGAAGCCTTGTCGGTGTTGACGGTGAACATACGTTGCGGCATCTCGGGCTTTATCATCGGCGTGCTGCCCGGTGCCGGTGCGACCATGGCCTCGGCCGTGGCCTACATGACCGAGAAACGTATCGCCGGCGCCAGTGGCAAGTTCGGCCAGGGCGACATGCGCGGCCTGGCCGCCCCGGAAACCGCCATCGGCGCTTCAGTCTGCGGCGCCATGGTGCCAATGCTGACCCTGGGCGTTCCAGGCTCGGGCACCACGGCGGTGATGATCGGCGCCCTGTCGCTGTACAACATCACACCTGGCCCGCTGCTGTTCCAACAACAACCGGACATTGTCTGGGGCCTGATCGCTTCGCTGTTTATCGCCAACATCATGCTGGTGGTCCTCAACATCCCGATGATCCGCATCTTCACGCGCATCCTTGCCGTGCCGAACTGGGCACTGGTGCCGGTGATTGCCATCATCACCGCCATTGGCGTCTACGCGGTCCACGCCACCACCTTCGATCTGTTCCTGATGATCGGTATCGGCATCTTCGGCTATATCCTGCGCAAGTTGGATTTCCCACTGTCGCCACTGCTGCTGGGCTTTATCCTCGGCGGCCTGATGGAGCAGAACCTGCGTCGGGCGCTGTCGATCTCCAACGGTGCGCTGGAGATCCTGTGGTCCAGCCCGATCACCTTTGGCGTGTGGGTGCTGACTGCAATCATGCTGTTCGTACCGCTGCTGCGCATCTGGCGCAAGCGCGCCCTGCAGCGTCGTGCTGTAGCCGATGTCTGAGGTTAGCCTCAGACATTGGTGGGGAACACCGCTGGTCGGCCTGGCCGGCGGTTACCTGGCCAGCCTGATCGGCTGGCCTTTGCCGTATATGGTCGGCTCGTTGCTGGCGATCATCCTGGTGCGTTGCCTCACCCCTTGGCAGTTGGCCGAGATTCCCGGCGGGCGCAAATGCGGGCAATGGGTGGTGGGCATCGGCATCGGTCTGCACTTCACCCCGTTGGTGGTCGAGCAGGTGATGAGCCACTTTGGCCTGATCTTCTTCGGTGCGCTGGTTACCAGCCTGTCGAGCATTGTCGGTGTGTGGCTGATGCGCCGCAGCGGTGAAGACCGCGCCACCGCGTTTTTTTCGAGCATGCCGGGCGGTTCCGGCGAGATGGTCAACCTGGGCGCGCGCAATGGCGCAGTGCTCAGTCGCGTGGCCGCTGGCCAGAGCCTGCGGGTATTGCTGGTGGTGCTGTGCGTGCCGGCGATCTTCAAGTACTTGCTGGGCGGCGGTGCGCCACAGTTTCACCCGGCGCCCGTGGATTGGGCCTGGCTGGCCCTGTTGTTTGCCGTCGGCGCCCTGGTCGCCTGGGGTTGGCAGCGCCTGCGCCAACCCAACCCCTGGTTGTTCGGGCCGTTGCTGGTCAGCGCCATCGCCAGTATCACCTGGGATCTGCACATCGGCCTGCCCGACGGCGGCAGCCAAATCGGCCAATGGTTGATCGGCAGCGGCCTGGGTTGCCACTTCAACCGGCAGTTCTTCCGCCGGGCGCCGTCGTTCATGGGCCGTACGGTGATTGGCACACTGCTGAGCATGTTGATCGCCACCCTGGCGGCGCTGGGCTTGAGTGCGTTGACGCAGTTGGATCTGCGTTCGCTGACGCTGGGCATGATGCCCGGCGGGATTGCGGAGATGAGCTTGACGGCGCAGACCCTGCAACTGTCGGTGCCGTTGGTGACGGCAATGCAGGTGATGCGGCTATTGTTTGTGCTGTTCCTGGCGGAGCCGTTATTCCGCCACTGGAACCGCCAGCCGGGCACCGTCTAAAAGCTGGCACCTCTCTACTGTGGGAGCGAGCAAGCCCGCTCCCACACACCCATTGGCGTTGAGCCTTAGATAGGCGGCAACCGCCACTCGATCGGCGTCTCGCCATTTTGCTCAAGAAACTTGTTGGTCCGGCTGAAATGCCCACACCCCAAGAACCCGCGATACGCCGACAACGGCGATGGATGCACCGAGGTCAGCACCAGGTGCTTGGTCGCATCGATCAGCTTCTGCTTGCCCTGGGCATGGGCGCCCCACAGCAGGAACACCAAATGCGGCTGATGCTCACTGACCACCTCGATCACCCGGTCGGTAAAGAACTGCCAGCCCTTGCCCGCATGGGCGTTGGCATTGGCGCGCTCCACGGTCATGGTGGTGTTGAGCAGCAACACGCCCTGGTCGGCCCAGCTTTGCAGGCAGCCGTGGCTGGGGATATCGATATTGAGGTCGCGCTTGAGTTCTTTATAGATATTGACCAAGGACGGCGGCGCCGGCACGCCCGGCTGCACCGAGAAGCACAGGCCATGGGCCTGGCCGGGGCCGTGGTACGGGTCCTGGCCGAGGATCACCACCTTGACCTTGTCCAGCGGCGTAGAGTTGAGCGCGTTGAAGATCAGCGGGCCTGGCGGGTAGATTTCCTTGCCCGCCGCGTGCTCCTGGCGCAGGAACTCGCGCAGCTCGTTCATGTACGGCTGCTCGAACTCCTCGCGCAGGGCGTGTTTCCAGCTCGGTTCGAGTTTGATACGGTCGTCGGCAGTCATCAGAAAAGCATCATGTAAAAAAGAATGGGCGAACCCTAGGAAAGCCCACCCCACTTGTCAATTGATCTGACGCAGAACCGGCACTTTCCCACGAAGGGATCATACTCAACGTTCAATTTACCGATTGAGGTCATGATGAATCTGCACTTTGAAGAGCTCACGGGCACAGACGGTGCCCGTATCGGTATCGCCAGCCTGGACGCGCAAGCATCCCTCAATGCCCTCTCCTTGCCGATGATCCTGGCCCTGCACGAGCGCCTGGACAGCTGGGCCAAGGACCCGCAAATCGTCTGTGTGCTGCTGCGTGGCAACGGCGCCAAGGCGTTTTGCGCTGGCGGCGAAGTGCGCAGCCTGGCCCAGGCCTGCCGTGAGCACCCGGGTGAAGTGCCCACCTTGGCCGCGCAGTTCTTTGCCGCCGAGTATCGTCTCGACTATCACCTGCACACCTACCCCAAGCCACTGATTTGCTGGGGCCATGGCTATGTGCTGGGCGGTGGCATGGGCTTGCTGCAAAGCGCCAGCCTGCGCATCGTCACCCCGAGCAGCCGCCTGGCCATGCCGGAAATCAGCATCGGCTTGTACCCGGATGTCGGCGCCAGTTGGTTTCTTTCGCGCCTGCCCGGCAAACTCGGCCTGTTCCTGGGCCTCACCGGCGCCCATATGAATGGTCGCGATGCCCTGGACCTGGGCCTGGCCGACCGCTTCCTGCGCGATGAGCAACAGGACGAAATGCTTGAGGGCCTGTTGCAATTGAACTGGCAAGAACAGACCGCGATGCAGCTCAACAGCCTGCTCAAGGCCCTGGCCCAGGAAGCGGCCAGCCAGCAGCCCGAGCCACAGTGGCTACCGCGACGCCCGCAGATCGACGAATGGCTGGATGTCGGCGATGTGCGCTGCGCCTGGCGGGCATTGAGCCAACTGCGCGAGCATAGCGACCCGCTGCTGAGCCGGGCCGGCAAGACCCTGAGCGAGGGCTGCCCGCTGACCGCGCACCTGGTCTGGGAGCAGATCCGACGGGCACGGCACTTGTCTCTGTCAGAGGTTTTCCAGATGGAGTACACCCTAAGCCTCAATTGCTGTCGGCATCCAGAATTCAGCGAAGGGGTCCGCGCGCGCCTGATCGACAAGGACCAGCAGCCACACTGGCATTGGCCGGATATCAACCACATCCCCGACGCCGTGGTCGAGGCCCACTTTCACAAGGCCTGGGAAGGACGGCATCCGCTGGCAGACCTGTCTGATTTATGACAGGCCGCAGTCAGCGGCTGGGCCAGGACTTTGAGCGTTTGAGCGTGAACGAACAGTTGTCGGGCTGGCTGTCCGTGCACAGGTAGATGTCCTGCTCAAAAGGCCCCCGGGCCGGGACCCAGTGCAGGGAATCGGTCAGTGACATACTGAAGTGGCGTTCAGGCGCCTGGAACCTCAGGTTGACCCATTGGTTATTGCCCGCCTTGTAAAGGCAATACTCCACATAGCCTTGTTGGCGCTGTTGCCCCTCGAGCGGAACAAAAACCGCCCCGACAAACCGGTCCAAAAAGCTTGCCGCCTCCACTTCGAGGCTTTTCCATTGGCCATTTTCGCTTTGGAAATGGCCATCCCGGAATTTGATCGACGAAGGGTATGGGCAACCCAATTGCTCGCTACCCTGAGCAATGGAACAACTCCCCAGCAAAAATAAAAAAAGTGCCCGGGCAATCATGTGTCGTTCCGTTGAGAGACTGAGGTACTGCCGCTCAGTAAAGTCCTAGAAGAGCCTTTAAGATAGCTGTGAAATATGACAGTGCCGACAGACGTTCACCCAAAAAAAACGGCGCATTTCGCGCCGTTTCAAGGAAAAGCTGATTACCGGTGCCCGCCACGCCCCCGGCCATGATCACCGCCACGGCCATCGCCTCGACCGTGACCACCGTAACTTCGATGATCACCCCACCCCTGGCTGGGATGTGGACGGTAGCCCGCCCTTGGTCCGGCTTGATAGTAACGGGGCGCCGGCTGGTAATAACGCGGCGCCGGGTAGTAACGTGGCGGCGGGGCATAATAGCCGCGCCGGTACTGGTAAGACGGGCCACCGCCGTAGTAATAGACCGGCGCCGGCGCGGTATAGACTTCGGATCGGTAGTAGCGGGAGCCTCCATCGTAATAAGGCACGCAGGCAGAAAGGGTCAGGCCGAGCACAGCGATAAGGAGCATTCGACGATACATGGCGGCCTCCTGGACCGCGGAAGAGCACACCCCAACGACGCTGGGAGGCGACAAACAGCTTTCACTGAATGACAAAGGATCAGACATCGAAAACCAAATCTGGTGCGATTTGGACATAGATTGATACATGTACATCAAGCAACCGTTCGCGCCATCACAGTGCAATCGCGCACCACGACCACGCACAACAGCGCCCTGCCCCCCACTCCCCCGCCACGCGCCCCTTTAAAACGGCCTTTGCCTGACTTGGCACGACTCTCGCTTTACCTCTTCCCGTGCAGGAGTCATCACAGGTTCGCGGCACCACAATTTGCAATGGCCGACTAGGGTTCCGGCTCGCATGTGCGAGTGGCTGGTCCGAGAGTTGGCGACCTCCAGTTGAGGTTACACGGCGGGATAAAAGCCCGGGAGACAAGCCACCGTTCACGGTGCCGCGTTGTTCCTGTCCGCCCTTGATCAACTGGAGAAGCATCCATGCCTTCGATACGTCTACCCACCTTGCTCGCCGCAGCCTTCACTGTCCTGATGAGTATGCAGGCCCCGGCTGCGCCCAAAGACCACTTCAGCGTGTGCTGGACCCTTTACGCCGGCTGGATGCCCTGGGAGTACGCCGGCAGCCAAGGCATCCTCGACAAGTGGGCAAAGAAGTACGCTATCAAGATCGATATGGTGCAACTCAACGACTACGTCGAATCCATCAACCAATACACCGCCGGCCAGTTCGACGGTTGCACCATGACCAACATGGATGCCCTGACCATCCCCGCTGCCGGCGGTGTCGAGAGCACCGCGCTGGTGGTCAGCGACTTCTCCAACGGCAACGATGGCGTGGTGATCAAAGGCCAAGGCAAAACCGTCGCCGACCTCAAGGGCATGCACGTCAACCTGGTGGAGCTCTCTGTCTCCCACTACCTGCTGGCACGGGCCCTGGACTCGGCCGGTCTGAGCGAAAAAGAGCTGAAAGTAGTGAATACCTCCGACGCTGATATTGCCGCAGCCTTCAACACCGATCAGGTACAAGCCGTCACCACCTGGAACCCGATGTTGTCTGAGATCAAGGCCAAGCCCGGGACCAGCCAAGTCTTCGACTCCAGCAAAGTGCCTGGCGAAATCATGGACATGATGGTGGTCAACACCCAGGTACTCAAAGACAACCCCGCTCTGGGCAAGGCTCTGACCGGTGCCTGGTTTGAAGTGGTGGCGCTGATGAATGCCCAGACCGCAGCCGGCACCAGCGCCCTTGAACACATGGCCAAGGCGTCCGGTACCGACCTCAAGGGGTTCCAGGCACAACTGGGCACGACCAAACTGTTCGCCACCCCCAGAGAGGCGCTCGACTTCGCCACCAGTGCGCAGTTGCCAGCGACCATGGGCAAAGTCGCCGAGTTCTCCTTTGCACACGGCCTGCTCGGCGAAGGTGCCCGGGACACCAACGCCGTAGGCATGAGCTTCGCCAACGGCGTGACCCGCGGCGACATCGCCAACCTCAAGCTGCATTTCGACCCCGGCTACGTGCAGATGGCCGCCGACGGCACGCTGTAAGAGGACACGGCCATGCGCCTGATCAATCGTCACCCGGATCGCTCCAGCCGCCTGTTGTTGGTGCTGTTGCCGTTCGCCCTGCTGTTGCTTGCCTATTTCGTGGGCTCGGCCGAGCGCCTGGCCGAAAACCCCAACGACAAATTACTGCCCAGTGCCGGGCAAATGAGTGATGCGGTGAAGCGCCTGGCCTTCACCGCTGACACCCGCACCGGCGAATACCTGCTGTGGCAAGACAGCGCTGCAAGCCTGCGCCGCCTGGCCATCGGCCTGGGCATCAGCGCCCTCGCCGGCCTGTGCCTGGGCATGGCCGCTGGCACCTTGCCATTGTTCGGGGCACCGCTGTCTCCCTTGCTGACGGTACTGTCGATGGTGCCGCCCTTGGCGATCCTGCCGATTTTGTTCATCGCGTTTGGCCTCGGGGAGCTGTCGAAAGTGATGCTGATCGTGATCGGCATTACCCCCTGCCTGGCCCGTGACCTGGAGCAACGGGCGCGGGAAATACCCGTCGAGTTGCTGGTCAAGGCCCAAACCCTCGGCGCCTCGACCTGGACCCTGATGCTGCGAGTGGTGCTGCCGCAGTTGCTGCCTCGCCTGCTGATCTCCTTGCGTCTGATGCTGGGTTCGGCGTGGCTATTTCTGATCGCCGCCGAAGCCATCGCGTCCACCGACGGCCTGGGCTATCGGATCTTCCTGGTACGCCGCTATCTGGCCATGGATGTGATTCTGCCGTACGTGGTGTGGATCACCCTGCTGGCGTGGCTGATGGACTGGGGTCTCAAGGCCCTGACCCGGCGTGCGTTTCCCTGGTATGAAGGAGCACGGGCATGAGCTTTATCAGCGTCAACAACGTGTGGCAGCGCTACGGCGAGCAGGTGGTGCTCGAAGGCCTCAATCTGCAGGTTGCCGAAGGGGAGTTCTGCACCTTGGTCGGCACTTCGGGCTGCGGCAAATCGACCTTTTTGCGCTTGTTGCTCGGACAGGAAACCGCCAGCCGAGGCGAGATCCTGCTGGACGGCCAAGCCCTCGCCGCCGAGCCCGATGCCAGCCGTGGCGTGGTATTTCAACGCTATTCGGTGTTTGCCCATTTGAGCGTGCTCGACAATGTCACCCTGGGCCTCGAACTACCGAAGTCCGCATGGCTGGGGCGGCTGTTTGGCAACGCCAGAAAAGCCGCCCGCGAACAGGCCGCCGCGTTGCTGCACAAAGTCGGTCTCGGCCACGCCCTGGACAAGTACCCGGCACAGCTGTCCGGCGGCATGCAACAACGCCTCGCCATTGCCCAGGCCCTGATCATGAAGCCCCGTGTGTTGCTGCTGGACGAACCCTTCGGCGCTCTCGACCCGGGCATTCGCAAAGACATGCATCAGTTGCTGCTGGAGCTGTGGCGTGAAACCCGGCTGACGGTGTTCATGGTCACCCACGACCTCAGCGAGGGCTTCAGCCTCGGCACACGCCTTCTGGTCTTTGACAAGGTGCGCGTCGACCCCCACGCCCCCGGCGCCTATGGCGCCCGTATCACCTATGACATTCCCTTGAACAGCGAGCGTCGCAAGGCACTCGCCGCCGAACTTGGAGCGACGTGCCAATGATCGATGCCACTCAACTGTTTCCACCGTTCGCCGAAGAAATGCTGCCCGGCGGCGGCCACCGCTCCTTCGTGCTCAAGCGTGGCCAACTGCTGCGCCTGACCGATATTCGCGGTGGCGCCAATGTCAGCCTGACCCTGCTTAATGCCAATGAAAAAACCGAACGGCTGAACCTGCCCGACAGCCTCAAATGCCAACACACCGCCAAGCTCACTGCCGGCCACTGCCTGTACTCGGACATGGGCCGCGTACTGGCCGCCATCACCGCCGACACCTGCGGCTGGAGCGATAGCATCGGCGGCGTGCTCTGCGCCTCGGAAGTGGCCGAAAAGTATGGCCAGGGCCGCTTCCAGGAACGGCGTAACGGCTTCTTGCGCAACGGCACCGACAACCTGCTGGTGGAACTGGGCAAATGGGGCCTGGGGCTTTGCGACCTGTTGATGACCCTCAATCTGTTCAGCAGAGTCCGCGTGGACGACGACGGTGGCCTGCACTTTGTACCGGGCAACGCCAAGGCTGGCGACTACATCGAACTCTACGCGCCGATGGACACTCTGGTGGTGCTCACCGCCCTGCAACATCCGCTGGACCCCAACCCTGACTACGCACCACAACCTTTGAAACTGAGCTGGATGAACGCCGATAAAAGCGTCGCCGAGCACTGCCGCACTTCGCGCCCGGAAAACGAGCGCGGTTTTATCAACACTGACCGTCTGTTCGCCTGAGGCCCTGCCATGTCTATTGCACTTGCCAAACAACCGGACACCGCGATCTACCGTGCAACCATTCCCGCCGGCGAACCCTGGCTGATGGAGGTCAAGGCCGGACAGACCTTGCGCATCCTTGATCTGGAGGGCAACCAGGCGGTCGACACCCTGTTCTACAGCCTGAAAAACCCCAGGGAACGCTATG
Source organism: Pseudomonas sp. GW821-FHT01D09 (assembly GCF_059422465.1). Taxonomy (NCBI): domain Bacteria; kingdom Pseudomonadati; phylum Pseudomonadota; class Gammaproteobacteria; order Pseudomonadales; family Pseudomonadaceae; genus Pseudomonas; species Pseudomonas sp. GW821-FHT01D09. The sequence continues at coordinate 89,038 of NZ_JBWKWY010000004.1, read as the reverse complement.
ACGTGCAACGCACTCTGCGCCGGCAAAACAACATCTACCTGGGCACCGGCAGCGTGCTGTATTCCAACCTCGGCCAGCCAATGCTGACCATCGTCGATGACACCTGCGGGCGCCACGACACCCTCGGCGGAGCCTGCGCCCAGGAGAGCAACACCGTGCGCTACGCCCTGGAAAAACGCTACATGCACAGTTGTCGCGACAACTACCTGCGGGCCTGTGCCCATGACGGGCGCCTGGGCAAAAAAGACATTGGGCCGAACATCAATTTTTTCATGAATGTGCCGGTTACCGCCGACGGCGGCCTGACCTTTGAAGACGGCATCAGCGCCCCCGGCAAGTACGTCGACCTGCGCGCAGAAATGGACGTGATTGTGCTGATCTCCAACTGCCCACAACTGAACAACCCCTGCAACGCCTACAACCCCACCCCTGCGGAGCTACTGGTATGGAACTGAAATTCAAGCGCCTGCGTAGATGGTTTTTTGCCCTATGCCAGTCCCGAAGCGGGCAGTGCCTGCAAAAACCCTGAAGCCCTGGAATCTGCGCCATGGACGACCCTGGCGCCACGCCCACTGTGCGGGACGGCCCGCATCCCTGGACAAGGCTGAGCCGTTGTCAGCCTGTGGGGTTTAGCCATGTTCAAAAAACTCTTGATCGCCAACCGTGGCGCTATCGCCTGCCGTATCCTGCGCACCTTGCGTGACCTGCAGGTCGAAGGCATTGCCGTCTATTCCCAAGCCGATGCCACCAGCCTGCATATCCAGCAGGCTGATGAGGCTTATAGCCTGGGCGACGGGGCGGCACCAGGCACCTACCTGTCGGTGGAGAAAATCCTCGCCGCCGCCAAGGCCTGCGGGGCCACCGCGATTCATCCGGGCTATGGGTTTCTTGCAGAAAATGCCGCCTTTGCCGAGGCCTGCGAAAACGCGGGTATTGCCTTTGTCGGGCCAACCCCACAGCAACTGCGTGTGTTCGGCCTCAAACACACGGCCCGCGCCCTGGCCAAGCAACACCGGGTCCCGCTGCTGGAAGGCACTGAGCTGCTCGACAGCCTGGAGGCCGCGCTGCTGGCCGGTGAGCGCGTGGGCTATCCGGTCATGCTCAAGAGCACCGCCGGTGGCGGTGGCATCGGCATGCGGGTCTGTCGCGACGCCGCGGAGTTGAGCGAGTCCTTTGACGCGGTCAAACGGCTGGGGCAGAACAACTTCAGCAACGCCGGCGTGTTTATCGAGAAATACATCCAGCAGGCCCGCCATCTGGAAGTCCAGGTATTTGGTGACGGCGCGGGTGAGGTTATCGCCCTGGGCGTGCGCGACTGCTCCGTACAACGGCGCAACCAGAAAGTCCTCGAAGAAACCCCGGCGCCGAACCTGCCCGAGGGCCTGGCCGACGCCTTGTGTTCGGCGGCCATCAGCCTGGCCAAAGCCGTGAACTACCGCAGCGCCGGCACGGTGGAATTTATCTTTGATCGCACCGACGGGCGTTTCTACTTCCTGGAAGTGAACACCCGCTTGCAGGTAGAACATGGCGTCACCGAACAGGTATGGGGCGTGGATCTGGTGCGCTGGATGGTGCAATTGGCGGCGGGAGAGTTACCCCCCCTGCACACACTGGTGCTCAAACCCCAGGGGCATGCGATTCAGGCCCGCCTGTACGCAGAGGATCCTGGTCGGGATTTCCAACCGAGCCCGGGGCTCTTGACCCAAGTCGACTTCCCCTGCGCCGAAGGTCTGCGGATCGACACCTGGGTCGAAGCCGGTTGTGAGATCCCGCCTTATTTCGACCCCATGATCGCCAAGCTCATTGCCTGGGCACCGACCCGTGAACAGGCACGCCTGGATCTGCACCAGGCCCTGGGCGACAGCCAACTGTACGGCGTGGAAACCAACCGCGATTACCTGCGCCAAATCCTCTCGGCCGCCCCTTTTGTCAGCGGCCAGCCATGGACCCGCTGCCTGGAAGACCTGGTTTACCACGCCGATACCTTTGAGGTGCTAAGCCCCGGTACGCAAACCAGTGTCCAGGACTATCCCGGCCGCCTCGGCTACTGGGCCGTCGGTGTACCACCGTCAGGCCCGATGGACAGCCGTGCACTGCGCCTGGGCAATCGCTTGCTGGGCAACGAAGACGGTGCCGCCGCACTGGAAATCACCATGAGCGGGCCGCTGTTGCGCTTCAACTGCACGGCGGTGGTGGCCGTGACCGGGGCTCCCATCACGCTGTTGCTGAACGATCAAAGCGTGCCGATGAACACTGCCTTGTTGATCCCCGCCGGCGCCACCCTAAGCCTGGGCATGCTCACTGGCGCAGGAGCCCGCAGCTACCTGTGCCTGCGTGGTGGCCTGCAAGTGCCCGACTACCTGGGCAGTAAAAGCACGTTTACCCTTGGGCAGTTTGGCGGTCATGGCGGGCGGGCGTTGCGCGCCGGCGATGTGTTGCATCTGTCACCGCTGCTCGATACCAGTGCCGGCCAGACGTTGCAGCCACAACCACTTGCCCACGTTCGCACACTGCGGGTGATCTACGGCCCCCATGGTGCACCGGAATACTTCAAGCCGGAGTACATCGACACCTTCTTCGCCACCCGTTGGGAGGTGCACTTCAACTCCAGCCGCACCGGCGTGCGGCTGATCGGGCCCAAGCCGCTGTGGGCGCGTACGGATGGCGGTGAAGCGGGTTTGCATCCCTCCAATATCCACGACAACCCCTACGCCATCGGGGCAGTGGACTTTACCGGTGACATGCCGGTGATCCTGGGGCCGGATGGCCCGAGCCTGGGTGGGTTCGTATGCCCGGTGACGGTGATCGAAGCGGACCTTTGGCAATTGGGCCAGCTCAAGGCCGGTGACACACTCCAGTTCACCCCCATCGATCTCAAGACCGCCCGCGATCTCGCCCGGGACTGGGATCAACCGTGGAAACCGAACGTACCCCCACACTTGATCGCCTCACCTGTGGTTGTGGATATTGGCAAAGACGACACCCGCCTCGTCGCCCGTCTCGCCGGCGACACGCACCTGCTCCTGGAAATCGGCGCGCCCGAGCTCGACCTGGTCCTGCGCTTTCGTGCCCACGCACTGATGCAAGCGCTGCAAGCGCTATCCCTGCCCGGCGTGATCGACCTGACACCGGGCATTCGTTCCCTGCAAATCCACTACCAGCCCGAGCAACTGCCTCTGGCCGATCTGCTGCCCCTGATCACCCGCCAATGGCATGCCGTGTGCGCCACGCCCAACCTGCAAGTACCCTCGCGCATCGTTCATCTGCCCTTGTCATGGGACGATCCGGCCTGCCAACTGGCCATCGAAAAATACATGACGACCGTGCGCAAGGACGCGCCCTGGTGCCCAAGCAACCTTGAGTTCATCCGCCGTATCAACGACCTGGCCAACCTTGATGAAGTGCGCCGCACTGTGTTCGACGCCCACTATCTGGTGATGGGCCTGGGCGACGTTTACCTCGGTGCTCCGGTCGCCACGCCACTGGATCCGCGCCATCGCCTGGTGACCACCAAATACAACCCGGCGCGCACCTGGACCGCCGAAAACAGCGTGGGCATCGGCGGCGCCTACCTGTGCGTCTACGGTATGGAGGGCCCCGGTGGTTATCAGTTTGTCGGGCGCACCTTGCAAATGTGGAACCGCTACCGCGAAGTGGCGGCGTTCGACGGCAAGCCCTGGTTGCTGCGTTTCTTCGACCAGATCCGCTTTTATCCGGTCAGTGGCGAAGAACTGCTGAGGATTCGTCGGGACTTCCCGCTTGGGCGTTTTGAACTGAACATCGAACACAGCCAGTTGAACCTGGCGGATTACCAGGCCTTTCTGGCGCAGCAGGCCCAGAGCATTGGTGCGTTTCGTGAACAACAACAGCATGCCTTCAACGCCGAACGCGAGCGCTGGATCGCCAGTGGCCAGGCACATTTCGACAGCGAGGAACGCCCCTCCCCCCTGGCAGAAGACACACCGCTTGAGGCCAAGCAAGCGAGTATCGACAGCCCCATCGCCGGCAACCTCTGGCAGGTCCAGGTGACGGCGGGCGAGCGCGTCGCGGCCGGTGCGGTGCTGGTCGTGCTGGAATCAATGAAGATGGAAATCCCCGTGTTCGCGCCATTCGCCGGCACAGTGCGGGAAATCCCCGTGCAACCTGGCAGTGGCATCGGCGCCGGGCAACGTGTGGTGGTGCTGGAGCGTGACTGATCTCTACTTTCCTACAGGCGGACAAGCCATGAATCTGCAACTCGATAACCTGCGCAGCGCTTACCTGAGTGGCGACATCACCCCGCGTCAACTGCTGCTGCAACTACGGGAAAAAGCCATACAGTTGAACCCGGACTATCACCTGTTTATCCACCTGCTCAGCGTTGCAGAACTCGAACCTTATCTGCGAGCACTGGAGGGCCAGGCGATAGCCGACCTGCCGCTGTTCGGCGTGCCATTTGCGATCAAGGACAATATCGACCTGGCCGGTGTGCCCACCACGGCGGCGTGCCCGGCATTCGCCTATACACCGTCGCGCTCGGCGACCATTGTCGAGCAGTTGATCGCCCTCGGTGCGGTGCCACTGGGCAAGACCAATCTTGATCAGTTCGCCACAGGGCTCAACGGCAGCCGCTCACCGTATGGCGCCTGCCCCAACAGTGTGCTGGCGCAGTATCCGTCGGGCGGCTCCAGTGCCGGGTCTTCGCTGGCCGTCGCGCTGGGCGTGGCAAGTTTTGCCTTGGGCACCGACACTGCCGGCTCCGGTCGTGTACCGGCAGCCTTGAACAATCTGCTAGGGCTCAAAGCCACCAAAGGGCTGATCTCCACAGCGGGGGTGGTGCCGGCATGTCGCACCCTGGATTGCGTCACCACGTTCACCCACACGGCGCAGGAAGCCAGCCACCTGTTGGCGCTGACCGCAAGGCTTGACCCTCTGGACGCCTACAGTCGCCGTAACCCTGCCTGGAATGATGCCTCGGCCTTTGGGGCGCCACGGCCTTTTCGTTTCGGTGTGCCACGGGATCAGGACCTTGAATTCTTCGGCTGCGAGCAAGGCCCGCGCCTGTTTCGCCAAGCCATTTCCCGCCTGATCGCCTTGGGTGGCGAGCCGGTCAGCCTCGACCTGTCGCCGTTCCTCGAAGCCGCCCGCCTGCTGTATGAAGGGCCATGGGTCGCGGAGCGCTACAGCGTCGCGGGCGATTTGATGGAGTGCCAGCCTGAGGCAGTCCTGCCGGTGATTCGTGCAGTATTGGCCAAGGCACCCGCCGTCACGGGTGTCGACACCTTCCGCGCCCAATACCGCCTGCAAATGCTCAAGACCCTGTGCGACCAGGCACTGCAAACCCTTGATTGCGTGTTGACGCCGACCATCGGCCGCCCCGTGACTCTCGACGAGTTGCACGAAGAACCCGTGCTACGCAACGCCGAACTGGGCTACTACACCAACTTCATGAACCTGCTCGATTACGCCGCCGTCGCCGTGCCCAGCGGTTTTATGGACAACGGCTTGCCTTGGGGCGTGACACTGTTTGGTCGGGCGTTTACCGATCAGTACCTGCTCAGTGTGGCGCACGCGCTGCAGCGCCAGCAGGCCTCGGCTGCGTCAGCAATCGGCACCGCCAGCCATGACCGCACGCGCCTGGTGGTCTGCGGTGCGCACCTGGAAGGCCTGGCACTCAACGGGCAACTGACCCGGCGTGGCGCACGCCTGTTGGAGCGTACCCACAGTGCAGCCCACTACCAACTCTTTGCCCTCGCCGGCGGCCCCCCCTACCGGCCCGGCCTGCTAAGAGTGGCGCAAGGCGGCGTGGCGATTGCAGTCGAAGTCTGGGAGATGCCCAGCAGCGAACTGGGCTCCTTTGTCCACGGCATCCCCGCCCCCCTGGGCCTGGGCAAGGTGCAACTGGCCGACGGGCGCTGGGAAAGCGGCTTTATCTGCGAACCTTACGGACTCGCCGGTGCACTCGACATCAGCCACTTCGGCGGCTGGCGCCAGTACCTGGGCAGTTTGCAATAGCGGGCCTTGGCTGTATCGTGCAAGGCACACCGGGTTCCACCGGGACTTGTCCGATACCGCCTGAACCGACCGATGACCACACCTCAACTTTGCCCTGCCTGTGGCGCCCGCAACGACTGCACCCTGGCCGACCCACGTACCGTCGACCAGGCCTGCTGGTGCTACAACGTCAGTATCGACCCGGCGGTGCTTGAGGCGTTGCCCGAGGCACTGCGCAACAAGGCCTGCCTGTGCCCACGCTGTGCCCAGGTCGATGAGCAATTGCGCAAGGCCGAGGCCCGGTAATGCGTCTCGACCGGTTCCTCAGCAACCTGCCCCGTTTCAATCGCCAGCAAGTGCGCCTGCTGCTGGCGGAGCGCCGGATCCACGTCGATGGGCTGCCGGTTGCCGACCCCCACCATGACGTTCGCACATTCAGCCGCGTGGAGTGTGATGGTCAAACCCTGCAAGCAGGCAAACCCGCACGCTATTTCATGCTGCACAAGCCGCCAGGCTGCGTGAGTGCCACCCTCGACCCGCAACACCCCACCGTCCTCGACCTGCTGGATGAACCGGACAAGGCCGACCTGCATATCGCCGGCCGCCTGGACTTCAACACCACCGGCCTGTTGCTGATCACCAATGATGGCCAGTGGTCGCGACGCCTGACCCAGCCTCGGACCAAGCTGCCCAAGGTCTACTACGTCGAGACCGAGCAAGAGATCGGCCCGGATTACGCCGCAACATTTAGCGCCGGCCTGTACTTCGCCTTCGAGGACCTGACCACCCAACCGGCCGACCTGCAAGTGCTGAGCCCCAAAAGCGCGCGCCTGAGCATCATTGAAGGGCGTTATCACCAGGTCAAGCGCATGTTCGGGCACTTCGACAACAAGGTGACGCGCCTGCACCGCGAACGCATGGGGCCGCTGGTGCTGGATGAACAGCTCGCCCCCGGCCAGTACCGGCCGCTGACCGACGCCGAAATCCAGCAGATATGACCGCTCAGCCGGTGATCGCCAAAACCCCAGGGTGAAACGGGCGACCTGGCCCGCCTCCTGCTTGAATCAAAACGCCAGCCGTAATCTGACTGGCGAGTCACTCTACCCTCCAAGAAACACCTTGCCCGCCATAACAACAGCCGTCGGCCAGCCTCATCGGACCGACATGGGCCTCCTTTCCAGGCGTATGCCTACCTGTCACAAAGCTCGTGCAGAGTGATCTGCGCGCACCACCCGCTTGCCAGGAGTCTTACGACATGAGGCCAGAAATCGCTGTGCTGGATATACAGGGGCAGTATCGGGTTTACACGGAGTTCTATCGCGCGGAGGCTGCTCAAAAGACCATCATCCTGGTCAACGGCTCCATGGCCACCACTGCGTCTTTCGCCCAGACCGTGAAAAGCCTGTACCCGCAATTTAATGTGGTTTTGTACGATCAGCCCTACGCCGGTCGCTCCAAAGCCCACAATCGCCATGAGAAAATGCTGACGAAGGACATTGAAGGCCAGATCCTCCTGGAACTCATCGAGCACTTCGCCGCCGAGCACGTGCTGTCGTTTTCCTGGGGCGGCGTCGCCACCCTCGTCGCCCTGTCCCAGCGCCCTCGCCGCGTGGAGAAAGCCGTCATCAGCTCATTCTCCCCGGTGATCAACGCACCGATGCGCGACTACCTGGAGCGCGGCGTCGACTACCTGGGCAACCTCGACCGCCACAGCGTCGGCCACCTGGTCAACAGCACCATCGGCAAACACCTGCCGCCGCTGTTCAAGCGCTTCAACTATCGGCACGTCAGCACCCTGGCCGAGCACGAATACGGGCAGATGCACTACCACATCAGCCAGGTGCTCAACAGCGACCGCCAGTGCTACCTCAAGGCCGCACGGCAGATCGACATTCCGGTCCTGTTCTTGAATGGGGAGTGGGACGAATACACCAGCGCCGAGGATGCCCGGCTGTTCGGGCAACATGTGGCCAACAGCAGCTTCGGCACCATCCAGGCCACCGGGCACTTCCTGGACATGGAGCACAAGGCCGCGTGCAATGACAGCCGGCAGGCATTGATGGGCTTTTTGCAACCGCAACAGTCGCTGAACCGACTGCGGTATCACCAGGGCCAAGCCCCGCAGGCGTTTGCCATTTGAAAGCAAAGCCCTGGAGCGACACCCCAGGGCTGGCTCAAACGTCGGCTGACGCTCGCAACTTGCACATTTTTCAAAGAAAAACTTCAAATTGCCGCGCACATCTGGTACAAAGTCAGCCGCTCTGAGCGGGTATAGTTTAGTGGCAAAACGAAAGCTTCCCAAGCTTTAGTTGAGGGTTCGATTCCCTCTACCCGCTCCACTTTTGTTTTCTCTCGTTTTTCCGCCTTATCCCCCCACGTTTTTACATCGGCGACCAGCCCAGGCGGTACGGGGCTTTCAGCGATTCTGCATGTTCCCTAGCATTCCGCCGCTTGTCTTTTCAGTCTGGAATTTTTTGTATAGCGGTTTGTAGAGTGGAGTTAGATCGAACCACACTCACTGATTGCTCGTACGTATGCCTGACACCCGCCAACACAATCAATCCCTCATCCCCCTCCTCGGCAATTCTGACAATTCGTTGAGCAAACACTCGGTCAAGTTCGGCTCTCTCTTCTCCGTAAACCCGCCGGAGCTGGTGGCGACAGGCACTGCATCGGTGACTGCAAAGGGCGGGGTGGCAAGGCAGGACGGCCATCGCCGTTCAGATCCAAGCCCTTGGTTCCAGTGCTGATAGGGTCGTAGGCCTGTCCCTGCCAGATGATCGTGCCATTCTGCATATGGCCGTGAAAGCGCATCACGTCGCCTCCCAGGTGGGTGGAGTCGACTTCGTACAAGCGAACGGCATCACCCGGCTCCAGCAGTTGGGCATCGGTGTTGATAGCCATAGTTAAAACCAACCATTCGTCGGAACTGTTATTTCTAACAGTATTTTATAAAAAATAATCGGCGAAAAATCAGACATCAAATACGACTAAAACGACGTCAGCCACTTGATGAAACATCAGAAAATTGAGACCTACAGCACTTAATCCCAATCAGGTAGTAACTCATAAATTCTGTACAAACAAGGTGAACGAAATGAGCAAAGTCAAACTTACAACCACCCTTGGCGAAATAACCATAACGTTGTTCGACGAAAAAGCTCCTATCTCAGTAAAAAATTTTTTAGATTACGTTAGAAACGGTCACTACAACGGAACAATCTTCCACAGGGTAATTAGTGGCTTTATGGCTCAAGGCGGAGGCTATGAACCGAACATGATTCAAAAACCGACTAATGCACCAATAAGAAATGAGGCGAACAACGGATTAAAAAACGATATGTATACAGTTGCCATGGCACGTACCCAAAACCCCGACTCAGCCGCTGCTCAATTTTTTATTAATTTCTCAAACAATAGCGTCCTCAACTACTCTTCTAGCACACCACAGGGCTGGGGCTACGCCGTTTTTGGCGAAGTTACAGAAGGACAAAACGTAGTAGACGAAATTCAAAAAACCAGAACGGGTAGAAAATCGACGCTTACAGATGTCCCCATAGAGGACATCATAATTACAGAGGCGAAAATCATTCAATAAACCTATAACAACTCTGATTATTGCCATCGTCCGGGTTTCCAGAACTTTACGGTCAGACGCCCACCCTATTCGGGTTGTTGAAAAAGCCGTCGCGGTCGCCTACTTCGGTCAACCAGGAATGGCAGGCATAAAAATCCGGTGCTCTTATGGGGAGCCCGGATTTTTCAGCGGATAAAACTAGCTCAGTGCTACAGAGTTTTTAGCGGTTTAATCAAACTTTCCGCCGGAATCCCAAACATCTCATGCAGTTTCCAAATCATCGGCAGCGTAAGAGCCCGCTTCCCGTTCAACACCTCATAAACCCGATTCTTCCGCCCGATGGCAGGCACAAGATCTGTCGCTGACAAACCGGACTGCTCCATCCTGAAACGTATAGCATCTACCGGACTGGGCAGGTCAACCGGAAAGTGCTTCGCTTCGTAAGCCTCGATCAGCGTAATCATTACCTCAAGATAATCCCCTTCAGGAGTCCCTGGCTCTGGTTCATTATCGAACAGCGGCGAGACAGCCTTTAGCGCTTCTTGGTAATCCTGTTCGGTATGAATGGGTCGAATGTTCATGGGTTACTCCATTTCAACAGCATCTGCGTCAACGGCAGCGTACGGCTTATGTGTGCCGACAAATTTGATAGAGAGAGCGCCGTAGCGGTAGGCCACAGCGACCACTACAGAACGCCGAGGCCTCTTGTGGGAGTCCTAGCAGGTTTAGCCCAGTAAAACCTCGCAATACCTGCGTCCTGCAGCCTCGCCCCGTGCTCATACACTGCTTGCACCACCTGCCCTGTTTTGTTGGTGGGTAGAGTGTTGATAATTTTAATTTAGTGGTTATAGTCACTACCAACACACCACAAGGAGGTGATGTGGATAGCCGATACTTGATAGGCCATATCGTCGCAGATGGCTGGTACCTGGTGCGCGTCAGGGGCAGTCATCATCACTTCAAGCATCCCACCAAGCCCGGGCTGGTGACCATTCCCCATCCCCGCAAAGACCTGCTGGACAAGACCGCCAAGAGTATTTTGAAACAGGCCCTGCTCAGTTAAAAAGTCCGTGGAGGACAACGCACATGCTGTATCCAATTGCAATTTCAACCGGCGACGACGACCACGCCTGGGGCGTAGAAGTCCCCGACATCCCTGGTTGCTTCTCTGCCGGCGATGATCTGGACGACGCCATGGCCATGGCGCGGGAGGCCATAGAAGGTCATTTCGAGCTTCTGGCGGAGGACGGTGCGCCGATTCCCAGCGCGCAAAAGGTCACGCTCCACGCGGCCAACCCCCTGTACGCCGGCTGCACCTGGGCGGTGGTGGATATTGATGTGACCAAGTACCTGGGCAAGGCGCAAAAACTCAACATCACGCTGCCTGGCTATTTGCTCAACCGCATCGATGAGTATGTGCTGCATCACCCAGAAGAAAAAAGCCGCTCGGGGTTTCTCGCTTCGGCTGCGCTGAAGGTGTTGCAACAAGAACGGTAATACCGCCGAATTTGACCGCAAGAAACGTAGTTCACCCCAAGGCGATGAGCGCTAAAGTGCTGCCCTACCCGGTCAATGATCCACCCAACAAGGAGCCCGCTCATGCCGTGTGAATATAAACTCATGCCCTCTCCCGTCGGCGAACTGACCCTGGTTTCCCGCAATGGCAAGCTCGCCGCCATCTTGTGGGAAACCGAGCGCGCTAACCGTGTGCGCCTGGGCGAGTTGGTAGAGGTCAACCACAGCCCGGTGCTGTTGGAGGCCGAACGCCAGTTGAACGAGTATTTTGCCGGTACCCGCGACCGCTTCGAGCTGGAACTGGACTTTGCCGGCACCGAGTTCCAGAAAAAAGTCTGGGCCGCACTGTTGACCATCCCTTTCGGTGAAACCCGCACCTACAGCCAGATCGCCCAGCAGATCGGCAACCCGAAAGCCGTGCGGGCGGTAGGCGCGGCGAACGGGCGCAATCCCATTTCAATCATCGCCCCCTGCCATCGGGTGATTGGTGCGTCGGGCGGGCTGACCGGGTTTGCCGGTGGGCTTGAAGCCAAGCAGTATTTGCTGAGCCTGGAAGATGGCGAGGCCTCACGGTCGCTGTTTTGATGACCCCGTAAATGGTGGGCCCACCTCTTCATCGGGATTGGGCCCAAGAGATGTAAAAAGAAATCTCAACATGCCGCCACGGTCACACTCTATACATTCGCATCGCCTGGGCTGTTGGAGAAAGTTCTGCGTGATGACGTGCACCACCAGGCGCAGAGCGCGGAGAAAATCTGTGCCCCCTCAAACCCCAACCGCCGTGTTCATGAAAGGGCCAGCGCTCAACCGTCGCCATTGCGGCTCTTGCCATAGGACGAAGCCAGCGCCCGGGCTTTTTCCAGGCGGGTTTCCAGCTTGGGCAGGGTTTCGTCGACCAGCGCCTTGATTTCGGGGATGTCCGACGCTGCACCTTCCTGCTTGAACAGCGCAATGGCCTCTTCGTTGGCCTTGACCTGTTGGGCGGTGTAGGCGGCGTCGAAGGAGTCACCGTCGGTCAGCTGCGGCATCAGGGTTTCGGCCTGGTCGGCGATCTGCTCGCGTGGCGCTACCGGCAGGTCGAGCTTTTTCGCAATGGCCGCCAAATGCTGATTGGCCAGGGTGCGTTCATTGATGACCTCGATGGTGTAGTCCTTGATTTCCTGGGACGAGGTCTTGGCGTGGGCCATGCGGCTGGTTTCGATATCGGCCATGCCCTTGGCCGAGGCTTGCTCGATGAATTCGGCCGGCCCTTGGGCCAAGGCATTGCTGGCGCCGAGGCCCAGCAGCATCGCGAAAGTGGCGGTGCGTAACCGGATAGCCATGCGGCTCATGATGGGTTCCTCCAGGTCATAAATACAGGCCGGGGAACGAGCCCCGCCCTGAATCTGAATTTTCAGGGCGGCAAAGGTTTAGAAAAAACTTGCCAGTGCGACGAACGGTCGTCGTCGCTCAGGTCGTTTTACTGCCCAGCAAGCCTGGCAACGCATGGGCCAAAGCATTGATGGCAAAGCCGATAAACATCACGCCACACAGCTTGGTGATCAGTACTTCATGGCGCTGATACACGGTACGCACTTGGCGGGCGCCGACGATGCCGATCAAGATGGCATAGGCCAGCAGGCCACCGACAAAGCTCAAGACAATCAGCCACGGCAACATGCCCCAGGTCAGCAATTCGGCCCGGCTCGACAGCAGCGCGGTGAACGTGGCCACGGCCACCGGGTACGCCTTGGGGTTGGTCAGGCCAAACAGGATGCCGTGCCAGAACGGCTGGCGCGCCGCACCCTGAGGCGCGTCACCGCTGCGGCCACGGCTGCGGATGGCACGGATGCCCAGCCAAAACAGATACAGGGCACTGAGCACACCCAGCACATCAAATGCACTGCTGCCGATTTCCCGTGCACCGACAATCGCCACCAACGCGGTGCTGCACCACACCACATCGCCCAACAGGTGCCCGCACAGAAAACCCGCGCCGGCCCGACGCCCGCGCGCCGCACCGATGCCAAATACCGCCAGCACCCCGGGGCCCGGCGTAATGCCATAGATAAAGCCCGAGGCAATCACGGCAAACAGCAATGATGAAGTCATGGGTAACACGCTCTGACAAAAAAGGAGGGGCGCGTCGATTGTGCACAATCCACCCGGCACTGCAATGCTAGGCCACGGGTTTGGCCAACACGTCTTGCACTTGAGCGATCAACCACTGCAAGGCGCCATCCCCACCGCGGCGTTTATGCCAGGCCAATACAAAACCGAAGGACGGGATATAAAACGGCGGCGGCACCACCAGCAGGTGCCGGGGATCGATATTGAGCAGCCCTTGTGAAGACACGGTGAGAATCAGGTCGGTGCCCTGGATCAACTGCGGCGCGATGCCCCAATGCGGTAGGCTGATCGCCACATGGCGCCGCTCACGGATCGCGGTCAGGGCCCGTTCGATTTCCGGGGTGCCACTGCCGCGCATTTCCAACAGCACATGGGGCCGCGCCAGGTAGGTGGGCAAGTCGAGCACGCCACCTGGGGGCAAGCTGTCGCGGTCGACCAGGCAGGCATAGTGCTCCTCGAACAACGGTGTGCTGCGCAGCTCGGCCGGCAGGTCGGGAAACACCCCGGCCGCCAGATCGATCTCGCCACTGAGCACCCCTTCCTGCATACCTTCGCGACTGGCGTGGGAGATGACCAGGTCAATCCCCGGCGCCTGCTCGCGCAGCGCCCTCGCCAGCCCGGGCAACAGCAGCGCCGCGCCGTAATCGGACATGGCCAGGCGAAACGTGCGCCTGGCCGACGCCGGGTCGAAACGGTTCGGCGCCAGCAACGACTGCACCTGGGCCAACGCATCGGCCAGCGGCGTCGCCAGCTCCAATGCGCGAGCGGTGGCAACCAGGCCGCCCCCCTGGCGCACCAACAACGGGTCGCCCAGCAGGTCACGCAAGCGTGCCAGCGCATGGCTGACCGCCGGCTGGCTCAAATGCAGGCGCTCGGCGGCGCGGGTGACGTGCTGCTCGCTGAGCAAGGCATCAAGGGTCACCAACAGGTTGAGGTCGATGCGGCGCAGATCATTCATAGCATGCATGTTCAACATAAGAACTTGGCATTTAAATCTGCGCGACGAATACCGTACAGTCCAGCAAAACCTTTGGGAGATGGATCATGAGTACGTTGCATTGGCTGGGCTTGTTACTGTTGGCGGTGATTGCCGGGGCGGTGGTGCCGTTTCAAAGCGCGATCAATGCCAACCTCGGGCGCGGCCTCGGGCATCCGTTGTGGGCAACCCTGGCTTCGCTGCTGGTGAGTATCCTGGTGTTGTTGCCGGTGATCCTGGCGTTACGGTTGCCGCTGCCCAGCCTCGGCTTTATCAGCAAGGCACCGCTGTGGATGTGGACCGGAGGGGCATTCGGCGTGTGTTTTATCTCCCTGGCCCTGGTGCTTTTGCCCAAACTCGGGGCATCGGGGTTTATCGCCCTGGCCATGACTGGGCAAATCCTCGCCTCGTTGTTGCTCGATCACTTTGGCTTGTTTGGCTTGGTGGAGCGACAACTGACGGCGCCCCGCCTGCTCGGGGTACTGATGCTGATCGCCGGGGTGGCGTTGATTCAGTTCAGCGCCGCGCCCGCCAAGGCTCTGCTTGGAACTACGGTGGCAAGCAGAGGGTTATAAGTTTTTAGCTACAAGCTGCAAGCCAGAAGCTTGTAGCTTGCAGCTTAACTACCAGCTTTCTCAAAACGCGCTACGGAAAATCTCCTCGATCTGGCGCTGATCCGCCCGCCGTGGGTTGGTCAGGCCGCAGGCGTCCTTGAGGGCGTTGGTGGCCAGCAGCGGGATGTCTTGCAGCTTGGCCCCCAGTTCACGCAGGCCAGCCGGGATGTCGACATCCTGGGACAGGCAACGGATCGCCGCGATGGCCGCCTGGGCGCCCTCTTCGGGGCTGGTGTGTTTATCGGTCACGCCCAGGGCACGGCCAACGTCGCTCAGGCGCGCAGCGCTGACGCTGGCGTTGAAGCTTTGCACGTGGGGCAGCAGCACCGCGTTGCACACGCCGTGGGGCAGGTCGTAGAGGCCGCCCAATTGGTGGGCCATGGCGTGGACAAACCCCAGGGAGGCGTTGTTGAAGGCCATGCCGGCGAGAAATTGCGCATAAGCCATGTTTTCCCGGGCCGCCATATCGCTGCCGTCGCGCACAGCCAGGCGCAGGTTGGCATTGATCAATTCGATCGCCTTGATTGCGCACGCGTCGGTGATCGGGTTGGCCGCCGTGGACACATAGGCTTCGATGGCGTGGGTCAGCGCGTCCATGCCGGTGGCGGCGGTCAGGCCCTTGGGCATGGCGACCATCAGTGCCGGGTCATTGACCGACAACAGCGGCGTGACGTTGCGGTCGACGATGGCCATTTTTACGTGGCGGGTTTCGTCGGTGATGATGCAAAAACGCGTCATTTCGCTGGCAGTGCCGGCCGTGGTGTTGATCGCCACCAGGGGCAGTTGCGGCTTGCTCGATTGGTCCACCCCTTCGTAATCGCCGATATGCCCGCCATTGGTGGCACACAGGGCGATGCCCTTGGCGCAGTCATGGGGCGAGCCGCCGCCCAGGGACACCACGAAATCGCAGGCACTTTGCTGCAACAACCCCAGGCCGTTCTCGACGTTCTCTACATTGGGGTTGGGTTTGGCGCCGTCGTAGATCACCGAATCGATATCCTGCATCGCCAGTTTCTCGGCAATCATGCTGGCCACGCCCGCCTTGGCCAGGCCGGCGTCGGTGACAATCAGCGCCTTGCGAAAACCGTAGTTGCGGATGGCGCTCATGGCTTCGTCGAGGCAGTCGATGCCCATGATGTTGACGGCGGGAATGAAGAACGTGCTGCTCATGGTGAATCCTCGGGGATACGTTGATGCCTACAGCATCGACCCCACTCGCCTGCAGCATCTTGACCAAGATCAACGCCCGCCCGTGATAAAGTCATCGCCCAGCCGTTTTTGAGTAGACCCGCCGCAATGAAGGATTTGCAGGATATCGACGCCACCCTTGAAGACTGGAACGCACTGCGCAACAGCATCGCCTTCGACGCCATCCTGATCGGCAACGGTGCCAGCCGCGCGGTGTGGCAAGACTTTGCCTACGACTCGCTGTTTGAAAACGCACGCACCGTGGAAGAAAAGCCCTTGAGCGCTTCCGAATTGAGCGTGTTTGACGCCATGCAGACCCGCAGCTTCGAGCAGGTGTTGGGCGCCCTGAAAACCACCAGCCGGGTCAACAAGGCCCTGGCCGTCAGCTCCGCCGCGCCGCGCAATCGCTATTACGCGATCAAGGAAGCGCTGATCAATACCATCCACACCGTGCATATCCCGTGGCGCCTGGTGCAACCGTCGACCCTGACCACGATCAATCAGGAACTGGCGCGCTACCGCACGGTGTTCACCAGTAATTACGACCTGCTCAACTATTGGTCGACCCTGCACACGCCGGGCATCGACGACCTGTTTCGTGGCGCTGAATCACGCTTTGACTTGCGCGATACCACCACCGCCGTGACGCGCATTCTCTACCTGCACGGCGGCCTGCACCTGGTGCGCAACCTGGATGGCTCGGCGCGTAAATTGCCGTCCACCGACAGCACCCTGCTCAGCAGTTTTGCCATCAATCACACCCTCAAGACCCTCGACGATGTGCCGCTGTTTATCAACGAAGGCCCCAGCAGCGAGAAGCTCAAGAGCATTCGCAGTTCGGATTACCTGTCGTTCTGCTATGAACAGTTGCTGGGGCAGGAAGGCGCGCTGTGCATTTTCGGCCAGCACCTGAGCGAACAGGATGGGCACTTGGTGGAAGCGATTCGCCGGTCGCAGATCAAGACCCTGGCGATCTCGATATTTGGCCGCAGCGACGGGTTTATCCAGCAGCAAAAGCGTCGGTATGCCGCGCTGTTCGAGGGGATCGAGGTGGAGCTGCGGTTCTTTGCCGCGCGCAGCCATGCCCTCGGCAACCCGGCGCTGGCGGTGCCGGTCGAACACTGATCCCGTTAACGAAGGCGATCAGATGTGGGAGATGGCTTGTGTGGGAGCTGGCTTGCCTGCTCCCACACAAGCCTGCCCCACACCCAGGCCTAGTCTTCGGCGCTGTGCACCACCACCAGCAACTGCGCCTGCACCTCGCCCACCGAACGGATCCGGTGGGGCTTTTGTGCATTGAAGTGCAACGCATCGCCGCGCTCCAGCAAGACCCTTTCGTTCATGAAGTCCACTTCCACCTGGCCTTCATGCACAAACAGAAACTCCTCCCCCAAGTGCTCCTTGAAGGTCTTGTCGCTGAATTGCACCGGCGGGTAGATGATGAACGGCAGCAGGCTGCGCTCGCTGACCTGATGGGCCAGCACCGCATACCCCGGCGACGTGTCAGGCCGCTCGTGGCTGCGCACCAGGCTGTAGCTGTCGAGGCTGATGTTGTCTTCGCTGAACAACTCCTCGACCTTGACGTTCAACGCCTTGGCCAGTTTCAGCGCGGCGGCGATAGAGGGCGTGTTCAGGCCGCGCTCGACCTTGGACAGGTAACTCTTGGTCATGCCGGATTTGCCGGCCAATGATTCCAAGGTGATTCCGAGTTTTTTTCTCAATAATTTCAAACGGATAGACATGCGCGGCGATTATTCCAAGCAGAGGACGATGATTTTTACTTGCCAATGACACATTGTGTCATATAGCCTCTCTAGTGTCATTTGCAGACCCAACGACCTTGCGAGCAGCGGGAACCAGCAAATCGACGTCCATTGAACACCCAGAGGACACCGATATGGCCAAGACATTAGCACTCCCGAAAGAACAACTGGTCAAGCAAGCGCTGACCCAGATGCAAAGTACCCTGGCGGATAATACGTGGACCGACCGGCAAAAGCTGGCCCTGACCTGCCGCATTCTGTTCGAGAACGGGCACGACTCGGGCCTGGCCGGGCAGATTACCGCCCGTGGCCCGCAGCCTGGCACCTACTACACCCAGCAACTGGGCCTGGGTTTCGATGAAATCACCGCCAGCAACCTGCTGCTGGTCAACGAAGACCTGGAAGTGTTGGAAGGCCATGGCATGCCCAACCCAGCCAACCGTTTCCACAGCTGGGTCTACCGTGGCCGGCCGGATGTGAACTGCATCATTCACACCCACCCGACCCACATTGCTGCCTTGTCGATGCTGGAAGTCCCGCTGGAAGTGTCACACATGGACCTGTGCCCGCTGTATGAAGACTGCGCATTCCTCGAAGCCTGGCCGGGCGTACCGGTGGGTAACGAAGAAGGCGAGACCATCACCACTGCCCTGGGCGACAAGCGCGCCATTCTGCTGTCCCACCACGGCCAGCTGTCCACCGGAAGCACTATCGAAGAAGCCTGCGTGATCGCGCAATTGATCGAACGGGCGGCCAAACTGCAATTGCTGGCCATGGCCGCCGGTACCGTCAAGCCGATCCTGCCGGAGTTGGGACGCGAGGCCCATGACTGGATCTCCAAGCCCAAGCGCCACGGCGCCGCGTTCAACTACTACGCTCGGCAGAACCTGCGCCAACACGCCGATTGCCTGAACTGAAGCCTTTTTCGACCGGAGTTATCCATGTCCAGCCCTACTATTCACGGCATCATCGGCTACACCATCACCCCCTTCAGCGCCGACGGCAGCTCCCTTGACCTCGACGCCCTGGGCCGCTCCATCGACCGCTTGATCGACAGCGGCGTCCATGCCATCTCACCGTTGGGCAGCACCGGTGAAGGCGCTTACCTGAGCGATGCCGAGTGGGACGAAGTCAGCGCCTACAGCATCCACAGGGTTGCCAAGCGCGTGCCGACCATTGTCAGCGTGTCCGATCTGACCACTGCCAAGGCCGTGCGCCGCGCACGCTTTGCCGAAGCCGAAGGTGCCGATGTGGTGATGGTGCTGCCGACGTCGTACTGGAAGCTCACCGAAGCGCAGATCCTCGCGCACTACGGGGCCATCGGCGATAGCGTCGGCGTGCCGATCATGCTCTACAACAACCCGGCCACCAGCGGCACGGACATGTCGGTGGAGTTGATCCTGCGCATCGTCAACAGCGTTGATAATGTGACGATGGTCAAGGAGAGCACCGGCGACATCCAGCGCATGCACCAACTGTATCGCCAGGGTGAAGGCCAGGTGCCGTTCTATAACGGCTGCAACCCGCTGGCCCTGGAAGCCTTCGCTGCCGGTGCCAAGGGTTGGTGCACCGCTGCGCCGAACGTGATCCCGCAACTCAACCTGGACCTGTACCAGGCGGTGCTGGCCAACGACCTGAACCGCGCACGCGAACTGTTCTATCGGCAGTTGCCGGTGCTGGACTTCATCCTCAAGGGTGGCTTGCCGGCGACGATCAAGGCCGGTTTGCGCATGACCGGGCTGGAGGTGGGTGATCCGCGGTTGCCGGTGTTCCCACTGGACATGGCCGGCCAGGCACAGTTGCAGAAGCTGCTGACCTTGCTGCGCTAAACACCATCCGGTGTAGAGGTAGGCTTGTGTGGGAGCGGGCTTGCTCGCGATAGCGGTGGATCAGCCAATCATTGGGTGACTGACACAGCGCAATCGCGAGCAAGCCCGCTCCCACATGGGAATGCATGCATCGCTAAATTTACGGAGACAAATAGCAATAATTCTCGATATCATTCGCGACTTTTCTGCAGCGCGCTGCGTCAAGAAGGATATCCATGTCTCGTTTCAAGCCCGACCCGTTGTCGGCCGACGCCTTTCGCGGGTTTTATGCAGATATCCTGCATTACTTGCGCAAACGCACGGACAACGCCAACGACGCGGCGGACATGACCCAGGATGTATTTACCCAATGGCTGGACTACCGCGACCGGGCCAGGGTCGAACAGCCACGGGCCTTTTTATTTCAGATGGCACGCAACCTGTTGCGTGATCATTGGCGCAAACAGAAGGTGCGCCACAGCGTCCATCATGACCCGGCCCACTGGGAGGCCGAGCCTGTCACCGACGAGCAAAACGACCCCATGGCCGCTGCTCAACGCCTCCAACGCCTGGAACAGTTGAAAGAAGTCCTCGCCGAACTCTCGCCCCGCAGGCGAGAAGCCCTTATGCTGCATCGCTTCGAGGGCCTGAGCCAGGCGCAGATCGCCGAGCGCATGGGCATTTCGATCAGCATGGTGGAAAAGCACATCGCCTTTGCCCTGCTGCACTGCAAGCAGCGACTTCAAAAAGACCCGGGCAAGGAGCAGCCAGAATGACCCGATTGAGCAACCGCGACGGCCATGCACTGGATGAGCACGAGACCATCGATGCCCAGGCTGCCAGTTGGTTTGCGCGCAATCGCAACGACGCCACCGCGCAGGAACGCAAGGCCTTCGCTGCCTGGCACGCCGTGCCGGCCCATGCACGCGCCTACGCCGAATTCGAGCAGCTGTGGGCCGACCTTGGCGAGCTACAGCAACTGAACAAACCCGTGCCCTTGCCCACGCGCAAGCCCGCGCCCTGGCGCCCGGCGCTGGCAGTGGCGGCCGCGCTGGTCTGCGCCTTGCTCGCCAGCAACCTCGGCGCCCCGCGTGGGCTGTATCACACCGAGGTCGCGGCGCAGGCCCAAGGCATGCGCACCCTGGACCTGCCGGACGGCAGCACCTTGTACGTCAACGCCAGTACGCGGCTGCGGGTGGAGTTCGATGCCCACCAGCGCGTCATCCATCTGGACCAGGGCCAACTGTACCTGGAAGTCGCGCCCGACCCGGAACGGCCACTGTTTGTGCGCGCCGGCGAGGCCAGCGTGCGCGTGGTGGGCACCGGGTTCGATATGCGCCGCAGCCAGCAGCAACTGGTGGTCAGCGTGGCCCACGGCAAGGTCGCGTTTGAACCCGACCGCAAAACCGCCGCCACCCTGCTGGGCGCCCAACAACGCGCCACCTACAGCTACGCCAAGGGCTCCGTGCAACAGCAGGCCTTGGCGGCGGGCGAAGTGGCCGACTGGCGCAGCGGGCACTTGTCCTTTCGCAATCGCGAACTGGCCAGCCTGTTGGATGAGCTGAGCCTGTACCGGCCCAAGGCCGTGGTGCTGGCCGATGGCCCGGTGGCGCAGTTGAAGGTTTCCGGCAATCTCGATGTGAATGACCCGGATGCGCTGCTCAACGCCCTGCCGGCCTTGTTGCCGGTGAAAACCGTGCCCCTGGCCGACGGCAGGATCCGTATCGAAGCGCGCCAATAGCATCACTTGAGAATATTTTGCATTCGCATGTGAGGTTTTTTTTTCCTGCCGCGTCTTCCTCCGGTCTGCGTTTGATACGCATGCCTTTTTTGGCTATTTAGCCGCTTTGGGGGATTTCATGTTTCGCGCGCCTTGCCTTGCCCAGCACCTGTTTCTTCGACCGACACTCATCGCCGCCTGCCTGGCCGTCAGCCTCACGGCCCAGGCCGAGTCGTTCAAATTGCAACTGCCGGCCCAACCCTTGGCCACGTCCCTGAGCCAGGTGGCACAACAGGCGAAAATCCAGTTGCTGTTCGATGAAGACCTGCTGAAAAATATCCAGGCGCCCGCGCTCAACGGTGATTTCACCCCCGAAGTGGCGATCCGCAACCTGCTCAAGAGCGGTGCGTTCACCCTGATCAAAGTGGGCAGCACCTATGTCGTGCGTCCCGAGGAAAGCCGCACCACCAACAGCGCCAGCGTGCAGTTGGACGCCTTGAGCGTGATCGGCACCGGTAACCAGGTCGACGCCAGCACCGTCGGCCGCTCCACCCTGTCCCAGGCCGATATCGACCGCCTGCAGCCCAACAACATCGCCAGCCTGGTGCAGACGCTGCCGGGGGTGACCATGGGCGGTTCGATGAAACCCGGTGGGCAGATCATCAATATTCGTGGCATGGGCGAGGCCGAAGACGTGCCGATGACCGTCGATGGCGCGACCAAAAGCGGTTTCGAGCGCTATCAGCAGGGCACCGTGTTTATCGAGCCCGAGATGATCAAGAACGTCGAGGTGGAAAAAGGCCCGCACTCGGCCTTCACCGGCAACGGCGGGTTTGGCGGTACGGTCAACATGGTCACCAAGGATGCGCCGGACCTGCTCAAGGACGGGCGCAACAGCGGGGCGATGCTCAAGTATGGGTATGCCAGCAACGACCACGAACAGGTCTACAGCGGCGCCGTGTATGGCCGCACCGATGACGGGCGCATCGACGCCCTGGCCTACCTGACCCAGCGCGACGGCGGCGACATGAAGCTGGCCGCAGCGCGCGACTATGACAGCAAGGAATACCCGATCAACCCGCAGCGCCTGCCCAACAGCGCCCAGGATGTGGACGGCCAACTGTTCAAGCTGAACCTGTACCTGACCGATGAACACAGCCTCGGGTTCTCCTACTCCCGGGCCAACAGCGAACGCTGGACGCCCTTCTCGGCCAGAAGCTATCCAGCGCCACCGCGTCAGCCCGACATCGACCGCTATGGCTACGACGCTGCCGTCAGACGCTTCCTGGCCAACCGCCACACCGTCGATACCACCTGGTCAGGCAAATACGAATACCAGCCCCTGGATAACCCGCTGATCGACATGAAGCTCAGCTACTCGGAGTCCAATACCGACCAGACCGACGAACGCGACGCCACGGCCGTCGTCGGTTTATCCACCGGCGGGCGCAAGATGGACACCGCCTACACCGACAAAATCCTGGAGCTGCGCAACATCAGCCGCTTCAACAGCGGCCCGCTGGACCATGCCCTGACCACCGGCGTGCAGATCCGCAAGCACATCCGCGACACCGAAAGCTGGATGCCCGGCGCGAGATACGACACGCCCCTGTACAACTACGGGCATTTCCAGCCGGCGTTCATGCCCCACGGCAAGGTCGACACCAACGCCTTCTACATCCAGGACGCGGTCACCCTGGGCGACGTGACCATCACCCCGTCCCTGCGCTATGACCATGTGCTCAACCGTGGCAAGGCCAACGATGCGCCGTACTACAGCAACCCCGACCCGGCCTACGGCCATGACTACGGCGACCGCACCTATGCCGGCTGGTCGCCGCGCCTGGCAGCGTTCTGGAGAATCACACCGGATGTGGCGGTGTTCGCCAACTGGAGCCGCACCTGGCGCGCGCCGGTGATCGACGAGCAATACGAAGTCCAGGGCCTGGGCAGCCGCACCGCCACCAGCCGCAACCTCGACCCGGAACGCATCACCGCCATTACCGTGGGTAACGTCACCAGCTTCGCCAACGTGATGGCCAGGGGCGACAGCCTGCAACTGCGCAGCACGTTGTTCCACAACAAGATCGAGGACGAAATCTTCAAGGCCACCGGCCTCGGCTGCCGGGAACAGAACGACATAAAAGGCTCCATCGCCGAGGTCTGCACCGATATGGCGTCGAAGACCAACTACCGCAACGTCGGCAGCATGACCATCAAGGGCTTCGAGCTCGAAGGCTACTACGACTCGACCTATCTGTTCGGCTCCCTGAGCTACTCGTGGGCCACCGGCAAACGCGAAAACCCCTACACCAACCCATGGGCGACCGATATCCACGTCTGGGCCCGGGACATTCCACCGGCCAAGTGGGTCGCCATGCTGGGCACCAAGATTCCCGCGTGGGACGCGCAAGTGGGCTGGCAAGGCCAGTTCGTGCGCAAGACCGATCGCCTGCCCAGCGACAAATATTCAAGCGGCCTGAACAGCAACTTTGGCGACAGTTTCTACGACCAGTACCCCAACGACAGCTACGACACCCAGGGCCTGTTCGCCAAATGGACGCCGCAACAGGCGTACCTCAAGGGCACCGAAGTCAACCTCACCATCGATAACCTGTTCAACCGCAGCTACATGCCAGCCTTGAGCGGTGACAGCGCCAGCAGCGTCGGGCGCAACGCCAAGATCAGCGTGACCCGGTTCTTCTAACCGCCCGGCATGGCACCAGCGGCGCTGGCCGGTGCCCTCTCCCAAGGTCAATGCAATCTAGTGTGGGAGCGGGCTTGCCCGCGATGGCGGTGGTTCAGCCGCCAAATGTATCGACTGACACTCCGTCATCGCGGGCAAGCCCGCTCCCACATTTTGATTCGCGCACTATTCAGGCTAGGTAGCCGTCAGCGCGCAACAAGGTCTCCAGGCAGTGCTCGCTGATCTGGTAGAACGCCTTCAACTCCCGGATCTTTTCCAGCAACTGCGCGTTATCCGCAGGCTCGGCGCGCTTGACCGCCAAAATCATCTTGTTCTTGTTGGTATGGTCCAGGGAGATGAACTCAAAGACTTTGGTCTCGTACCCGCAGGCCTCCAGGAACAACGCACGCAAGCTGTCGGTGAGCATTTCCGCCTGCTGGCCCAGGTGCAGGCCGTATTGCAGCATTGGTTTGAGCAGCGCCGGGCTCTGGATCTGCAAGCGGATCTGTTTGTGGCAGCACGGCGAGCACATGATGATCGACGCCCCGGAACGGATGCCGGTGTGGATCGCGTAGTCGGTGGCAATGTCGCAAGCATGCAGGGCGATCATCACGTCCAGCTCGCTGGGCGCCACACTGCGCACGTCACCGCACTTGAACACTAGCCCCGGGTGTTCCAGGCGGGCGGCGGCGTTGTTGCACAGGGTCACCATGTCTTCGCGCAGCTCCACGCCCGTCACCTGGCCTTCGGCCTTGAGGGTGTTGCGCAGGTAGTCGTGGATGGCGAACGTCAGGTAACCCTTGCCCGAGCCAAAATCCGCAACCCGCACTGGCCGGTCCAGTTGCAGGGGGGACGAGGTCAGCGCATGGCTGAACACTTCGATGAACTTGTTGATCTGCTTCCACTTGCGCGACATCGCCGGAATCAGCTCGTGCTTGGCGTTGGTCACGCCCAGGTCGGCGAGAAATGGCCGGCCGAGGTCGAGGAAGCGGTTTTTCTCACGGTTGTGCTCGGCCGAGGGTGCTTCACGCAACTGCTGGGGTTTGCTTTTGAACAGCGAGCTTTTGTTTTTCTTGCTGTATTCCAGCTGTGCTTCGTCGGTCAACGACAGCAGGTGCGCATTCTTGAACGAGGCTGGCAACAGCGCGGCAATCGCCGCGATACCGTCGTCTACGGAGAAGTTCTTGGTGATATCACGGGTTTTGTAGCGATAGACGAAGGACAGGCACGCCTGCTCCTTGACCGTCAGCGGCTTGATGATCAGGCGTTGCAGATCCGCCTCGTCGCCCACGTACTTGGCCAGCACCAGCTTGATAAAGGCGTTCTGCTCAAGGCTTGCGCGCAGCAGCTCGATGAACTGGGCGTGATGATCCGGCGCGGGGCTGGCAGGTTTAGCGGTGACAGACATGAACAAAAACGCCTCGGGCAGGGAATGCCGGGCATTTTAGGGGGGATGGGGCGCCAGGGCACGGAGTTATTTGCCCAACGGTCGGCGCCATTCAAAATGTCGCGTGTGTGGGGGCTGGCTTGTGTGGGAGCCAGCCCCCACAGGTTATTTCAGGACGACCAGGCGGTTGGGCAGTTCATTGCGTGTGTGGGTCTGCGGCACATGCACCTTGAGCAGTTCGCCACAGGCCTCAATGCAGGTGATAAACCCGGTCAACGTCTGCCCCTGCTTCACCTGCTGGGTAAACGTCTTGACGATGGCATCCCAACTGCTGTCATCCAGCCGTTTGGAAATACCGTCGTCCACCAGGATCTCCACGTAGCGCTCGGCCTCGCTGACAAAAATCAGCACCCCGGTGCTGCCCAGGGTGTGGTGCAGGTTTTGCTCCAGGAACTGCCGGCGCGCCAGGTTCGATGCGCGCCAATGCCGTACCGAACGCGGGATCAGGCGGGTGGTGATGGCCGGCAAACGAAACACCAGGCACAGCACAATAAAGGTCGCCCATTGCGCCAGCAGCAAGGTGTGCATAGTCAGCCAGCCCGACAGGTAATGCACGATCCCCGGCACCACCAACGCCACCACACTGGCCCACAGCAGCGGGATGTAGGCGTAGTCGTCGGCGCGGGCGGCGAGTACGGTCACCAGTTCGGCGTCGGTCTGTTGCTCGACCCTGGCGATCGCTTCGGCGACCTGGCGCTGCTCGTGTTCAGTCAGTAAAGCCATGGTTGTAGATGCTCTTTAGTTATTGTCATTACCAGCCACCTGAAGCCCCGCCGCCGCCAAAACCACCGCCGCCGCCCCGGAAACCGCCGCCGCCGCCTCCACCACCGCCACGCCCGCTGCTGCTGAGAATCGCCAGCAGGATGGCGCCCACCGGCAGCCCCATGCGGTTGCACAGCCACAACACCACCAGCAACAGAATGAACAGGCCGATAGAGAACACCGGGTTGTCCTTGGCAAAATTGGGGTCGGCCACATGGGCCGGCACCGCCAGCGGTTCGCCGCCGACCACCTGCACCATCGCCGCCACGCCGTCGCTGATGCCCTGGGTGAAATTGCCGGCCTTGAACTTGGGCGCAATCACCTGATTGATGATCACCCACGACTGCGCATCCGTGAGCACACCTTCCAGGCCGTAGCCCACTTCGATGCGCAACTGACGCTCGTCCCGGGCCACGATCAGCAACGCGCCGTTGTCCTTGCCCTGCTGGCCGATGCCCCACTGCCGGCCCAGTTGATAACCGAAGTCTTCAATGGGCAGGCCTTGCAGGTCGGGCACGGTGACCACCACCACCTGGGCGCCGGTGGTCTGCTCCAGCGTCTGCAATTGCTGGCTCAGTTGCGCCCGCACCGGCGGGTCGATCATTTGTGCGTTATCGACCACCCGCCCGGTCAGCGCCGGAAAGTCCGGTGCTGCCTGGGCCGTCAGGCAAAAAGACAGCAGCCACGCCGCCAACCACCAAACGCGCTGGCCCATCAGAACTTCACTTGCGGCGCTTTATCGGCATCGGCACTGGTGGCCTCGAAGTTGGCGCGCACCGGCAAGTCGCTGTACATCACGCTGTGCCACAGGCGGCCAGGGAAGGTACGGATCTCGGTGTTGAAGGCCTGCACGGCGGCGATAAAGTCGCGACGGGCCACACTGATACGGTTTTCGGTGCCTTCGAGCTGCGATTGCAGGGCCAGGAAGTTCTGGTTGGCCTTCAGGTCCGGGTAGCGCTCGGACACCACCATCAGGCGGCTGAGGGCGCCGCTCAGGCCTTCCTGGGCCTGCTGGAACTGCTTGAGTTTTTCCGGGTTGTCGAGGGTGCTGGCATCGACCTGGATCGAGGTGGCCTTGGCCCGCGCTTCGATCACGGCGGTGAGGGTGTCCTGCTCATGGGCCGCATAGCCCTTGACCACTTCCACCAGGTTGGGGATCAGGTCGGCACGCCGTTGATACTGGTTCTGCACCTGGGCCCAGGCCGCCTTGACCTGCTCGTCCAGGGTCGGGATCTTGTTGATGCCGCAACCACTGAGCACGCTGCTGATCAGTAGCAGGGCCGCGGCTTTCCAGCCCCATCGAATAGTCTGTGCTGCTTGCATGGTGTGTCTCCTGACCAACCTTATGGAATTTAACGACTGACCCCTATACATCACGCGCCTGGGGCATAATCCGCCACTACTGGATTACAGCGAGCCAATCAGCTAAAAGATGCCCTTCTTTATGGATAGTTCATAAAGAGCCCGCAAGTGTGCGGTATTTATCCACACAACACCCGAACAACAATAGTCGCTCCCCACATTTTGGCCGAGCAGTGTTTTACCTGAACGCTGCGCAGTACGCCGAAAAAGGATATTCATGAAAAAGCTGTGTTTGCTGGGCCTTGTTGCCACTCTGGCCAGTCACTCCGTCGTTGCCGAGACCAAGCCCGCTGCGCTTAAGGACAAGGACGCGTTCGTCAGCGATCTGCTCGGGCAAATGACCCTGGATGAAAAGATCGGCCAATTGCGCCTGATCAGCATCGGCCCGGAAATGCCCCGGGAGATGATCCGCAAGGAAATCGCCGCCGGGCGCATTGGTGGCACGTTCAACTCCATCACCCGCCCGGAAAACCGTCCGATGCAGGACGCGGCCATGCGCAGCCGCCTGAAGATCCCGATGTTCTTCGCCTATGACGTGATCCACGGCCACCGCACCATCTTCCCGATCAGCCTGGCCCTGGCGTCGAGCTGGGACATGGACGCCATCGGCCGCTCCGGGCGCATTGCCGCCAAGGAAGCCGCCGCCGACAGCCTCGACCTCACCTTTGCGCCGATGGTCGATATTTCCCGCGACGCGCGCTGGGGTCGGACCTCCGAAGGCTTTGGCGAAGACACCTACCTGGTGTCGCGCATCAGCGAAGTGATGGTCAAGGCCTTCCAGGGTCCGAGCCCGGCCCAGGCCGACAGCATCATGGCCAGCGTCAAGCACTTCGCCCTGTACGGCGCGGTGGAAGGCGGTCGCGACTACAACGTGGTCGACATGAGCCCGGTCAAGATGTACCAGGACTACCTGCCGCCCTACCACGCGGCAATCAAGGCCGGTGCTGGCGGGGTGATGGTGGCGTTGAACTCGATCAACGGCGTGCCCGCCACCGCCAACACCTGGCTGATGAACGACCTGCTGCGTAAAGAGTGGGGCTTCAAGGGCCTGACGGTGAGCGACCACGGCGCGATCTTCGAGCTGATCAAGCACGGCGTGGCCAAGGACGGTCGCGAAGCGGCCAAGCTGGCGATCAAGGCCGGCATCGACATGAGCATGAACGACCAGCTCTACGGCAAGGAACTGCCAGGGCTGCTGAAATCCGGCGAGATCGAGCAGAGCGACATCGACAACGCCGTGCGTGAAGTGCTGGGTGCCAAGTACGACATGGGCCTGTTTGCCGACCCGTACCTGCGTATCGGCAAAGCCGAGGATGATCCGGCCGACACCTATGCCGAAAGCCGCCTGCACCGCAGCGAAGCCCGCGATATCGCGCGGCGCAGCCTGGTGTTGCTGAAAAACCACAACGACACCCTGCCCCTGAAGAAATCCGCGACCATCGCCCTGGTCGGCCCGCTGGCCAAGGCCCCGATCGACATGATGGGCAGTTGGGCCGCCGCCGGCAAACCTACGCAGTCGGTGACCCTGCTGGACGGCATGAACGCGGTGATCGGCGAAAAAGGCCAGGTGATCTACGCCCGTGGCGCCAACATCACCGGCGACAAGGCGGTGGTGGACTACCTGAACTTCCTCAACTTCGATGCCCCGGAAGTGGTGGATGACCCGCGCTCGGCCCAGGTGCTGATCGACGAAGCGGTCAAGGCCGCGAACAGCGCCGATGTGGTAGTGGCGGCCGTGGGCGAGTCCCGTGGCATGTCCCACGAATCATCGAGCCGTACCGACCTGAACATCCCGCAAAGCCAGCGCGACCTGATCAAGGCCCTGAAAGCCACGGGCAAGCCGCTGGTGCTGGTGTTGATGAACGGCCGGCCACTGTCGATCCTCGAAGAGCACCAGCAAGCCGACGCGATCCTGGAAACCTGGTTCGCCGGCACCGAAGGCGGCAACGCGATTGCCGATGTGCTGTTCGGTGACTACAACCCGTCGGGCAAGCTACCGATCACCTTCCCACGCTCCGTGGGGCAGATTCCGACCTACTACAACCACCTGACCATTGGCCGGCCGTTCACCCCGGGCAAACCGGGCAACTACACCTCGCAGTACTTCGACGACACCACAGGTCCCCTGTATCCGTTCGGTTATGGCCTGAGCTACACCCGTTTCAGCCTGTCGGACATGGCGCTGTCGTCCACCACCTTGAACAAGACCGGCAAGCTCGACGCCAGCGTCACCCTGAAAAACACCGGCAAGCTTGACGGTGAAACCGTGGTGCAGCTGTACATCCAGGACGTGGCCGGCTCGATGATCCGCCCGATCAAGGAGCTGAAGAACTTCCAGAAGATCCTGCTCAAGGCCGGTGAATCGAAGGTGGTGCACTTCAGCATTAGCGAGGATGACTTGAAGTTCTACAATACCCAGCTCAAGTTCGCCGCCGAGCCGGGCGAGTTCAATGTGCAGATCGGCCTGGATTCCCAGGATGTGCAGCAGCAGAGTTTTGAATTGCTGGAATAGTTAGTCGTAAGCTGCAAGTTGCAAGCGAAAACAACTCGCTTTTAACTTGCAGCTTGCAGCCCCCGCGTTTACCCGCCCCGCCGAATCGACTGAATCCAACAGCCGACTTCCGAACCAATGAAGCCACTGGCCAGAACCTAAAATTCAAACAACCAAAACCAATACCTATAAAAACACCTCAACAATCAAAACAAGAATAAATCTATTTAAAACATGCACCATGAAATCGATAGAAACACCTCAGGCGGAACGAAACCCCGAATATCTCCACACAACTAACGGCTTCACGCACACCTAAGATCATTTAATTTACGGAACTCTATAAATGACTCTAAACATTTCCTCGCCTGTATCAAACCTGCCTATACCCACCGTTCCGTTGACAGATTCGGCTGTCACACAGCAACCCAATACACAGGCATCCAACACCTTCGCTCAGACACCGCAGCCTGACGGACCACAGGCCCAAAAAGCCTCGTTCAATCCAGAGGCGGCTGCGGCTTACAGCACGTTCAAAGAAGCCGTCTTGAAAAGCAAACAGCCTGCGTTCAACTCACCACAGACAACTGAAGAAAAGACAACGGGTGAGACTCTTTCCCGCCGGGTAAGGTCTGACACCGCCTCAGACAGAGAAGGCGCCAAGGAGGCTGATGACCTGTTCAATACACTGAACCCATCCCCCCCGCCCGCTCTCCCAAAAAGAGAAGGCGCCGACGAAGCCAATGACCTGTTCTATGCCCTGAATCCGCAGGAAACACCAACGCCTGCCCCCAAGCCACCACCACCGGAGAATGGCGTCGACGAAAAAATGGGGGCTGATACGCTTCAAAAGACGCTGGACAAAGACAAAAGGATCAATGCCCAGTTGAACCCTGTCGGCGATAGCCAACTCGCCAAGAATGTCGCCAATGCACTGCTGGAACTCAAGGAGGGCGACTCGGCAAGCCCCTCGCCAATGGTTCAAGTCCCTAAAGATTCAACGCTTGGAAAATGGTTGAGCCTGGCTGAAAACGCATTTATGAATAGAGCAGTGAAGGATTGGGCAAGAGAAAACAAAATTGATATTCACTCGATGACTTACGACTCTGCAACAGACCTAGTTCAGGCAATAACGTTGGACAACAAAGAAAAATCTTTCCCCCTGAAAGAGTTCCCAGCTCTTCGTGAGGCACTCACACCGCTGCTTGATATTTCAAAAATAATCGATCCAACTGGAAACGGTATAAAATTCAATAACGAGAGGCCTGATACTGTACCTCTCGAACTAGTGCAAAATTTTTACGACCTTAAAATCAACAAAAAAGACATTGCCAGCGCCCACAAAGAGGCTAAAGACCTATTGGACAATGAATCTTTCCCAGAAACCACCAAATCGCAGGACCACAGCAATGAGTCCATTCTCAAGCAGCAAAACCTAATTAACGAGTTTGAGACAACTTATACAAACCAACAATATAAAAAACTTGCAGAAGAACAAGAAAAGCTAGCAATTGAAATCTCATCAATCACAAACCATTAACAATCACATAAAACACCTAAATAGAGTCTAACCCTGGCCCCTCCATGATTCAGGGGGCCAGTTACCGCGACACCCCAGGGCCAACTGGACTATTAGGCTGTCATGACATACCTGGTCGGCACTGCCACTGACCCAAGCCCCTCACCTTCATTTACCCTGAGGTGCCCTTCTAACCCCGCCGATCCAACACATTCACCACCAACCGATCAATCCACCCCCACACCCGCTGCTTCACCCGCCGCCACAAGGGCCGGGCCTTCCACGCTTGCAGGCTGACCGCCTGGCTCTGGGCAAAATCGCGCTCGAAACTGCCCGCCACCGCCAGCGTCAACTCCGGGTCCAGGGCTTCCAGGTTGGCCTCCAGGTTAAAGCGCAGGTTCCAGTGATCGAAATTGCACGAGCCGATGCTCACCCAATCGTCCACCAGCACCATCTTCAGGTGCAGGAAGCACGGCTGGTATTCAAAGATCTTCACCCCGGACTTGAGCAGGCGCGGGTAATAGCGGTGCCCGGCGTAACGCACCGACGGATGGTCGGTGCGCGGCCCGGTCAGCAGCAGGCGCACGTCCACGCCGCGCGCGGCCGCGCGGCGCAGGGCCCGGCGTACGCTCCAGGTAGGCAAGAAGTACGGCGTGGCCAGCCAGATACGGCGCTGGCCGCTGTTCAAGGCGCGGATCAGCGACTGCAAAATGTCCCGGTGCTGGCCGGCATCGGCATAGGCCACCCGCCCCAGGCCCGGCCCGGTTGCCGGCACTTTGGGCAGGCGCGGCAGGCCGAAGTGCGTGGCCGGTTTCCAGGCACGGCGGTGATCGTTGACCCGCCATTGGCGGTCGAACAGGGCTTGCCAGTCCAGCACCAACGGGCCGCTGATGTGCACCATCACCTCATGCCACTCACAGGTATCTTGCCCTGGGGTCCAGAACTCATCAGTAACCCCGGTGCCGCCCACGAAGGCGACGTGCTGGTCGATCAACAGCAGTTTGCGGTGGTCGCGGTACAGGTTGCGCATCCAGCGGCGCCAGCGCAGGCGATTGTAGAAGCGCAGCTCCACCCCGGCCTCGGTCAGGCGCCGCCGCAGGCTGAGGGTAAATGCCAGGCTGCCGTAGTCATCGAACAGGCAACGCACCTGTACCCCGCGCTCGGCCGCCTGCACCAGGGCCTGGACCATCGCCTCGGCACAGGCGCCCGCCTCCACCAGGTACAGTTCCAGCTCCACCTGATGCTCGGCACGGGCGATGCTCACCAGCATCTGCGGGAAAAAATTCGCGCCGTCGATCAGCAATTCAAAGCGGTTGGCGCTGCGCCAGGGGAACACCGCGCCGCCCATCTCAGCGCGCCGTGAAAATCAGTACCGCACCCACCGGCACCGACAGGCTGATCGCATCCAGGCCGGCAGCCTTGCGCAAGGTCTCGACACCGGCGAGCAGGTCAAAATCCCTGGCATGCAGCACCAACGGCTCCAGGGTCACCACCTGGAAACGCCGGTCGTCCAGGCGCGTGATCAGCAATTCGGCGTTGTAGGCCTGGGTCTTGCCATGCAGGGTGACCGACAGCGGCAGGCGCAACTCCAGCTGCGCGCCGGTGGCCAGGTCGTTGAGCGGCTGCAGGTTGATTTGCGCGTTGATCAGCGCATTGGGCTGAGCCTTGATCTGGAACAGCTCGTTGCGCATGCGCTCGTCACGCAGCGGGATGCCACTGTTGATCGACTCCAACTCGACTTCCACCTGCGCGGCACCTTTCTCGTCGACCTTGCCGTGCAGCACCAGGAAGCGCTGGACTTCGGAAATATCGGTGTTCTTGGTGGTGACGAACGACAGCCGTGAGGATTCGTTATCCAGATACCAGGCGGCCTGCGCAGGCATGGCGGCAGCGGCCAGCAGCAGGAAGGCCAGGGGCTTGAAGACGGATGCGTTGAACATTAATTAAACACTCGCGCGCAGAAAAACCTGCACAAACCTTAACTGGCCGGCTTGTTGTACGCAATGTTTAGACCAGTGCGTGCTGCACCCCTTGCACGGTCGCCTCCAGGCTCGCCAGATGCAAACTCAACACCCGCTCCACCGGCGCCTGGTGCATGGGCCAATGCAGCGCCATGCTCCCCACCAACCGCCCATTGGCCCGCACCGGCAACGCCACCGCGCGGATCAGGAATGGCAAGCGCACCGGGTATTCCCAGTACCCTTCGGTGCGCTGGCCAAACCCCTGGTGTTGGGATTGCTCGCAGGCGCGGTACTGATCGTCGGCCGCCACCTGTTCGCGACAGGCCAAGCGCTGCACCTCGTCAGCCGCCAGCTCGGCCAGGCACGCCTTGCCCATGGCCGAATGGAACAGGCTGGCATGCTGGCCAACGATCTGGCAGTTATTCGGGTACAGCTTGCGCAATACTGTGGGGATCGCGCTTTCCATGACTTCCAGGCGCTCGCCGTCAAAGTTCGACAGATCCGCCACCAGCCCGGTGCGTTCGCTGAGTTCCACCAGCCAGGGCGCCGCGCACTCCACCAGGCGCCGCTTGAAGCGTTGCTGGGTATCGCCAAACAAGCGCTGGGCACTGAGGCGATAGCGCCGGTCGCTCAGGCCGCGATAGATCCAGCCCTGTTCCTGCAAGGTCAGCAGCATCCGCGACACCGTGGCCTTGGGCAGGCAGGTCAGGTAATGCAGTTCTTCAAGCCCCAGGGCCTGGTGCTCGCCCAGCAGCTCGATGATGGCCAGTGCCCGCTCCACTGAACGTACAGTCCCTGTGTCGACGTTGCTGCCCATGGCTCGATCTCCGATTGCGGGTGGATGAACGAATTTCACAGCAAGATACAGGCCGTCACCCGCCCAGGCATTCCGGGGGGCGGCGCTGCACCCAGTGCGTCAGTTGCTCATGGGCATACGCCAGTTGCAGCACGGCGCGATCCGCCTGGGCCGGGCCGATGATTTGCAGGCCCATGGGCAAGCCTTGCGGGTTGAAGCCCACCGGTACACTCATGCTCGGCAAGCCGGCCAATGTCGGGCCGATCACCACCTCCATCCAGCGGTGATAGGTGTCCATGGCTTGCCCTGCCACGACGCGTGGCCAGGGTTGTTGTGCATCGAAAGGGAACACTTGGGCGGTGGGCAACAGCAGGAAATCGTAACGTTCAAACAACCTGGCCAGGGCGCGATACCAGTCACTGCGCGCCAGCGACGCCTGATACACATCCGCCGCGCTCAGGGCCAGGCCGCCCTCCACCTCCCATTGGGCTTCGGGCTTGAGCAACGCACGTTTTTGCGGGTCGGCATACGCCGCCCCCAGCGTGCCCTGCACCAGCCAATGACGATGGACCAGCCAGGTTTGCCACAGGCGCGCCATGGAAAAGTCCGGCTGGCAGCTTTCGACCGCGCAACCCAGCGCGCTGAAATCGCCGAGGGCCGATTCACACAGGCTCAGCACGCCCTCTTCCATCGGCAGATAGCCGTTGTAGTCCCCCAGCCAGCCCAGGCGCACGCCCTTGAAATCCCGGGCCAACGCCGTGCCAAAGACGCGGGGATCGTCCTTGAGCGACAACGGCACCCGCGAGTCATACCCGGCCTGGATGCTCAACAGTTGCGCCACGTCCGCCACACTGCGGCCCATCGGGCCCTCGGTGGCCAGTTGCTGGACAAACACCTCCGGCGCCGGGCCATGGGGCACGCGGCCCAGGGACGGGCGCAGGCCGAACACATTGTTGAACGCCGCCGGGTTGCGCAGCGAGCCCATCATGTCGCTGCCATCAGCCACCGGTAGCATGCGCAACGCCAGGGCCACCGCCGCCCCGCCGCTGCTGCCACCCGCCGCCAAGGCCGGGTCGTAGGCATTGCCGGTGGTGCCGAATACGCGGTTGTAGGTCTGCGAACC
Source organism: Pseudomonas sp. GW821-FHT01D09 (assembly GCF_059422465.1). Classification (NCBI taxonomy): domain Bacteria; kingdom Pseudomonadati; phylum Pseudomonadota; class Gammaproteobacteria; order Pseudomonadales; family Pseudomonadaceae; genus Pseudomonas; species Pseudomonas sp. GW821-FHT01D09. Next base: position 53,648 of record NZ_JBWKWY010000004.1, on the reverse strand, counting down.
CAGGCCGAACTCCGGCACGTTGCTCTTGCCGATGATAATCGCGCCGCTGGCCCGCACCCGCGCCACGGCGATCGCGTCTTCGGTGGGCATCTGTTCGGCGAACAGGGGCGAACCCAGGGTGGTGCGCAGGCCTTTGGTCGCCGCCAGGTCCTTGATGGCCTGGGGCATGCCGTGCATCCAGCCACGGGAACGGCCCTGGTCCAGCTCAAGGTCACAGGTACGGGCTTCGGCCAGCACATCGGCTTCGTCACGCAACGACACCAGGGCATTGACCGAGGGGTTCAGGCGCGCGATCTGCGCCAGGTAGGCCTGCATCACTTCGTGGCAGGACACCTGCCGGGCATGGATCGCCCGGGACAGCCCGAGCGCATCCAGTTCAACGATGTTCAAGGTTTCACTCCCCTGGCAAAACGCGCCGGCGCCGCGGCCCTTGGCGCTTCCTGCATGCAGTAGGTGCCCAGCAGCGTCAGCACGCAAGCAAACAGCACATAAAACGCCGGCGCGACCGGTGTGCCCAACTCTTTGCTCAACCAGGTGACAATCAGCGGGGCGAAACCGCCGAACACCATCACCGCCACGTTATAGGCCACCGACACGCCGGTGGAGCGCACCTCGATGGGAAACTGCTCGGCCAGGGCCGTCGGCGCCGGGCCGAAGAAGCCGCCGATGACGGTGCACAGCATCACTTGCATCACCAGCAGGCGCTCGATGGACGGCGCCGCCGCAACCCACACATACAGCGGATAGACCATCACGAAGAACGCCAGGGTAAAGCCCATCAACACCGGGCGTCGGCCCAGGCGATCCGAGAGCAGGCCGGACAAGGGAATGACCACGGTCATCAACGCCACGGCGAACATCTGCACCATCAACACCTGATCCAGCGGCAGGCCAAGGTTCTTGTGGGCGAAGGTCGGCATATTCACCAGCACCACATAGAACGACACCGTCGCCCCGCAGGCCAGGCCCATGCTCACCAGGATGCTGCGCCGATGCTCACGCAGCACCGTCATCAGGCTCGGTGCCGGGCCGGTGGCCTGTTTGCGCGCTTGGATAAATTCCTCGGGGTCTTCCATGTGCCGGCGAATCCACAAGCCCACCGGGCCGATCAGCAGGCCGAACACAAACGGCAGGCGCCAGCCCCACAGGTCGAGGGTCTCTGGGGAAAAGAAGTGGGTGACCAACGCCACCATCGCCGCGCCGCCAAATACCGCCAGGCACTGCCCGACCAATTGCCAGGAGCCGTACAGGCCCTTGCGATGGGCCGGTGCGCTTTCCACCAGGAACGCCGTGGCGCTGGCATATTCGCCGCCGGTGGCAAAGCCCTGGAGCATCCGCGCCACCACGATCAACAGCGGCGCGCCCATGCCGATGGCGGCGTAGTTGGGCGCAAACACGATCAGCGCGATGGACACGGTCATCAAGCGGATAATCAACTGCATGGCGGCCTTACGGCCTTTGCGGTCGGCGTACATGCCGAGCAGGATGCCGCCCACCGGGCGCATAAAGAAGCCCACGCCGAAGGTGGCCAGGGCCATCAGCAGCGAGGCGTACTCATCGTCCGAGGGGAAGAACTGCCGGGCGATGATGCTGGCCAGAAAGCCATAGACGATGAAGTCGTACCACTCCAGCGCGTTGCCGACCACCGCCGCGACCACTTGCCGGGTGCGGGACACGCCTTTTATTGAAGTCTGCATGAGAACACTCCATTCAACCTGTTGAGGAAAGGTCCAGCGGCAGGAAAAAGGCAGGTGGTCAGGCCGGCTTGAGCCAGCTCTCGGCCAGGGCGCCCCAATAGGCGGCGCCGGTCAGCAGGATCTCGTCGTTGAAGTCATAGGCAGGGTTGTGGACCATCGGCCGCGACACGCCGTTGCCGATAAACAGGTAGCTGCCGGGGCAGCGTTGGAGCATCCAGGCGAAGTCTTCACTGCCCATCAACTTGGGCGTATTGGCGTCGACCGCCGCGTCACCGAGCAAGGCAATGCCGACCTGGCGGGCGAACTCGGTTTCGGCGCCATGGTTGACCAGCACCGGGTAGGCCGGGCGATGTTCGATCTGCGCGGTACAGCCAAAGCTGGCGGCCTGGGTCTGGATGATTGCCTTGACCCGCTCCAGCATCTGCTCGCGCACCGGCGCATTGAGGGCGCGCAGGCTCAGGCGCAGGATGGCCTGCTGGGGAATCACGTTGGCAGCCTGCCCCGCTTGCAGGGCGCCGACGGTCACCACTGCCGCTTCCTGGGCGTCGATATTGCGCGCCACCACCGTCTGCAAGGCCATCACCGTACTGGCGGCGGCCACCAACGGGTCCACAGTCAGGTGCGGCATGGAGCCGTGGCCGCCGACGCCTTCGAGGGTCACGGTGAGCAGGTCCTGGGAAGCCATCATCGGCCCGGTCCGCAGGCCCAGGTGGCCGGCGGGCAAGCCGGGCATATTGTGCATGCCGAACAACGCGTCGCAGGGGAAGCGCTCCAGCAAGCCATCGGCAAGCATCGCTTCGGCGCCGCCCTGGCCTTCTTCGGCCGGCTGGAAGATCAGGTTGAGGGTGCCGTCGAACTGACGCGTCGCCGCCAGGTAGCGCGCAGCGCCCAGCAGCATGGTGGTGTGACCGTCGTGACCGCAGGCATGCATGCAGCCGGTGTGTTGGCTGCTGTAGGCGACGCCGGTGTTTTCGATGATCGGCAAGGCGTCCATATCGGCGCGGATGCCGAGGGTGCGCGTGCTGCGGCCATTGCGTAGCACGCCGACCACACCGGTGTGGCCGATGCCGGTATGCACCTCAAAACCCCAGTTTTTCAGGGATTGGGCGACCAGGGCCGCAGTGCGGTTTTCTTCAAACCCGAGTTCAGGGTGGGCGTGGATGTCCTGGCGCACGGCGTGCAGGTCGCTGGCGACATCGCTCAGCCAATCCAGGATGTGCTGGTGTGGGCGCATGGTGATTCTCCTCGCAGGCGGGTATTCCCGTTCTTTTTTGTGGCACCACCACAGATAACCGCGATGGGCGTGCGAGGACAATCAAAGGTGGTTCCACCCTGTGGAACCTCAGGGCAGCAGGCGGCAACCCTGGCGCTCGCCCAGCCATTGGGCGCTGTGGCTGCGGCCCAGGCCGCTGGCGGTGACCAGGCGGGTGTCCGGGTGATCGGCAAACGCGCTGGTGGGGATGTATTGCTTCACGTAACCCAGGCAATAGTCCGCCGGGTTGCCCGCCACATACCGGCACGAGCAGTACTCCTTGGCGGTGTAGGCGGCGATGATGTCGGGGAAGGCTTGCAGGTTGACGCGCTCATGCCAGAGCCACCCCAGCAAGACAAGCAACAGCAGGAGCAACAGGCTGCTAAACGGACGGCGCCGGATCATGGTTGTACCGCCGCAAGCACGCGCTTAAGCAGTTCGTTGTGGCGATAGCGGCCATCGCGGTCGTCGCCGTAGCGCACGATCACCAGCTTGGCCTCGGGCAACACATACAACGCCTGGCCCCAATGCCCCAGGGCCGCGAAGGTATCGGCGGGCGCATCCGGCCAGGGCCTGGCGGCGCCCTGTACCTGGCGGTTGAGCCACCAGTGGCCGCCGGGCACGGCTTCGTCCTGGCCCGCCGTGTACTGCGCCAGGGGTTGGCGATTGAAGTCGACCCAGGCCTTGGGCAGCAATTGCCGCTCGCCCCAACGCCCGTCCCGTGCCATCAACAAGCCGACCCGCGCCAGGTCGCGGGCAGTGAGGTAGGCATAGGACGAGGCAACGAAGGTTTCAGTGGCATCGCTTTCCCACGTCGCACTGCGCATGCCCAAAGGCGTGAACAGCGCGGTCCACGGGTAATCGACATAGGCCTTGTGCCCGAGCATGCCCTTGAGGGCGGCAGACACGAGATTGCTGTCACCGCTGGAGTAGCGAAAGGCCTGGCCTGGTGCTGCGAAGGGAGTGCTCTGGGCGGCAAACTCCGCCATATCGGCGCGGCCACGGGTGTAGAGCATGGCCACCACCGAGGATTTCAGCGGGGCGTATTCGTAGTCTTCCTGCCAGTCCAGGCCCGAGGCCCAGTTCAGCAGGTGCGCCAGGGTGATGGTTGGGTGTTGCTTCATTGGCGGATAAAAGCGCGCGGCCGGGTCACTCAGTTTGAAGCGGTTTTCACCGTAGGCCACGCCCAGCACCGTGGCCATCAGGCTTTTGCTGATGGACCAGGTCAGGTGTGGCGTGGTGGCCGTGGTGGGTGCGGCGTAGCGCTCATAAATAATGGTGCCGTCGCGGATCACCAGCAGTGCGTCGGTGCGAATGCCGTCGCGGGTGATGTCATTGCGCGCCGGGAAGGCATAGTCCTCCAGCGCCTTGACGGCGGGGCCGGCCAGTTGCGGGCCCAGGGGCCAATCCTTCGCCGGCCAGGCCTGGGCATGTGCGGTAGCGGTGAACAGCAGCCAGGCGACGCACAGCAGGCCTTTGACCATGGACAAATACTCGGGGGGCATTCAAGCCCGCGAGCCTAATGCAGATAAATGACGGTTTGGCGACAGGCCTGGGAGCCACTCCGTAATGCCAGTGGGAGCGGGCTTGCCCGCACACACACGCTCATCCCACAGTCAGCGGGGGGCTGGGTTCAGGGCTTTTTCCAGGCGCTTGGCCCGGGCGCTGGCGGCCAGGTCCAGCACGGCCTGGTCGCGCTGCCACATGGCGGCCCACGCCCCTTCGGCCATCGCTTGATTGATCTGTGGCTTCAGCGCCTCGAACTGCGCAAACAATCCCCCCAACACCACATGCCCCGCCGCCGATGCACTGGGTTGGCGAATGACCTCGGCGCAGCCGGCCAGCAACGCCAGTAACTGCAGGCGCAGGGCCTGGGGCCAGGCACACTCCTGGCCGATGCCATGCAGCCAGGCGGTCATCGCGCTCAGTACATAGGTGTCCTCCAGGGTGCGGAAGGGTTTGACGTAATCGTCCCAGCCATCCCCCGGCAAGCGCTCGCAGGCGGCATGGTCGAGGTGGACGCGGCCGTGGCTGATATCGGGCATCAAGGGGATCGCGGGCAAGGGTTCCACCCGTACGCCGGGCTCGCCGGCCAGCACCACGGCCAGGGTCAGGCGCGGCTTTTCATCGGCAGCCTCGCAGCGGGCGGCGATCAACAGCCAGTCGGCGGCATCGCCGGCGGTGACGAAGTCCTTGCGCCCGCTCAGGCGCAGGTCGTCCAGGCGCGTTTGCATGTCCAGCGGGCGCAGGCTGCGCTGTTCGGTCGCACACAGGGCGCCCAGGCTGTGGGGCGCGCTGGGCCATAACGCGCGCAACGCCGCTTGATAGCCCACCAGAAACGCCAGGCCGGGCGTGGCCATCAGGCGCGCGCCCTGGGTCGCCAACTCGAAGGGCGTGACCTGCCCCAGGCGTTGCAATAAAACGCTGTAGCCCTCGGCCAGGTTAGCGTGGGCGGGCAGTCGGGCAGGTCGGTCGAGCAAAGCGTGCCAGGGCATGGAAGGCTCCTTGGGGGCTGTCATCTAAGCGTCACCGTAGATTCATGGAGATGACACCGGGGGTACATAGCCTGACTTTGCACAACAAAGTCGACTGGCCGCAACCCTGGCCGGCACCTGGAGACTCGCCATGACTCAGATCGCCCGCATCAGTGACACCGGCAATGAACGCCGTCTGCAAGCCGAACGCCTGATCGGCGCCCAGGCCTTGCAGGAAGCCCAGGCCTTGCGTTTCAGCGTTTTCAGCGGCGAGTTCAATGCCAAGCTCAAAGGCGCAGAACTGGGCCTGGACATGGATGACTATGATGTTCACTGCAGCCACATTGGCGTACGGGACTTGAACACCGGGCGACTGGTTGCCACCACCCGGCTGCTGGATCACCAGGCGGCCAGCACCCTGGGCCGGTTCTACAGCGAAGAAGAATTCAGCCTCCACGGCCTGCTGCATTTGCAGGGGCCGATCCTGGAGATCGGCCGCACCTGTGTCGACCCGGCCTACCGCAACGGCGGCACTATCGCGGTGCTGTGGGGCGAGTTGGCCGAAGTCCTCAACCAGGGCGGCTACAGCTACCTGATGGGGTGCGCGAGCATCCCGATGCACGACGGCGGCATCCAGGCCCACGCGATCATGCAGCGCCTGCGCGAACGCTACCTGTGCAACGAACACCTGCGCGCCGAACCGAAAAAGCCCCTGCCGAGCCTGGACCTGCCGTCCAACGTCATCGCCGAAATGCCGCCACTGCTCAAGGCCTATATGCGCCTGGGCGCGAAGATCTGCGGCGAGCCGTGCTGGGACGAGGACTTCCAGGTGGCCGACGTGTTTATCCTGCTCAAGCGCGACGAGTTGTGCCCGCGTTATGCGCGCCACTTCAAGGCGGCCATGTGATGGGCCGCCTACGGGTCTACGGGCGGATCGCCCGCGTACTGCTGGTGGTAAGCCTGGGCTTGAGCATGGCCGGGGTATTTGGCCTGTTCGAGCGCCTGGGAATCGCCAACTCCATGGTGCGGCGCCAGCGCTGGTCGCGGTTTTTCATGGCGCGCCTGAGCAACGCCCTGCCCTTTCGCGTGACCGTGCACGGTGAGCTGCCGCAACAGCCGATGCTGTGGGTCAGCAACCATGTGTCCTGGACCGATATCCCGCTGCTGGGCATGGTGACGCCGCTGTCATTCCTGTCCAAGGCCGAGGTGCGCACCTGGCCGGTGGCCGGCTGGCTGGCGGCCAAGGCCGGCAGCCTGTTTATCCGCCGCGGCTCGGGGGACAGCCAATTGATCCGCAAGCAGATGACCCGTCACCTGGAGCAAAAACACCCGCTGCTGATGTTCCCCGAAGGCACCACCACCGATGGCCGCAGCCTGCGCACCTTCCATGGCCGGCTACTGGCCAGCGCGATTGATGCCGAGGTGGCGCTACAGCCGGTGGCGATCCGTTATTTGCGCGATGGGCAGGTTGATCCGCTCGCACCGTTTATTGGTGACGATGATTTGCTCTCGCACCTGATGCGTTTGTTTGCCCATGATCAGGGCGACGTTGAGATTCATCTGCTTAAACCCATTGCCTGTGCCGGACAGGAGCGTGCGGCGCTGGCGTACCAGGCGCAGCAGGCGGTGCAGAAGGCGTTGTTTGGGCCGGTGCCACAAAGCCAGCAGGTGCCGGTTCGGCCGGCGTATGCGGCCTGAAGCAAACACGCAAAAAATGTAGGAGCTGGCTTGCCTGCGATAGCAGTGGCGACTGATACACCGCTATCGCAGGCAAGCCAGCTCCCACATTAGATCGGCGTGGATATTTGACTATCTGCATAGGCCTGCAATTGGGGATAGAACACCCGGAAATCCTCGCTCAACGGCTCATACAGCACCCGCAGTTCCTGCATCGCCTGGCCCAGTTCCTGGGGTTGGCTCAGGCGCCGGGAAATGCCCCGCAGCACGTGCTCCATCACCGCGAACTCGCGGTAGGAGCCCAGCCAGTCATCCGCCGCCATATAAGGGGCAATCTGCGCCAGGCGCCCCGGCAGTTGCGGTTCGGCCGCGAGCACCCGGTACACCTGGGAGGTAAAGCGTTCCAGTGGCTGGTCGGCATACTGTGCCCAATCGCGCGCCAGGCAATGGTCGAAGAACACATCGAGGACGATCCCCGCATAGCGGCGCCGGGTCAGGGTGAACCGTGACAACGCCTGCCCCACCAAGGGGTGGCTGTCGGTAAAGCGGTCGATGGCGCGATGCAGCTGGATCGCCGCCTCGATTTGCGGGGGGTACTGGCCCTGCAGGTGGCCTTTGACGAAATCTCCATAGAGGCTGCCCAGCAGTTGTGCAGGAAGTTGGCCGCCAAGGTGCAGATGTGCGAGATAATTCATGACGCGCAGTTTAGCACTGCCGCCAGCGTATCGTTATAACCCGATATACAGATTTATGCGGTTACAAGATCAAAATCGTATTGGTATATCGGGATATAGCGATTTAAAGTTCGCCTCATCGCGATATAACGTTTTACCCACACCGAGCCCTGCCATGTCCATTGACCTCGACGACATAATAAAAGCCCTGGCACACCCAGTACGGCGAGACATTCTCAACTGGCTGAAAGACCCGAAAGTGCAGTTCCCCGAGCAAGTGCACAACCACGAGTACGGCATCTGCGCCGGCCAGATCGACCAGCGCTGCGGCCTGTCGCAGTCCACCGTGTCGGCGCACCTGGCCACCCTGCAACGGGCAGGCTTGATCAGCAGCCAGAAAGTCGGGCAGTGGCACTTTTTCCGCCGTAATGAAGACGTGATCCAAGGGTTTATCCAAGCCCTTGCCGAAGAACTCAGCCCACCGCTGTAAAGGACCCCACATGCCTCTTTCGCTACTCATCCTGGCCTTAAGCGCCTTCGCCATCGGCACCACCGAATTCGTCATCATGGGCCTGTTGCCCGATGTGGCGGCCGACCTCGGTGTGTCGATTCCAGGCGCCGGCTGGCTGGTGACCGGCTACGCCCTGGGCGTGGCCATCGGTGCGCCCTTTATGGCACTGGCCACCGCCAGGCTGCCGCGCAAGGCGGCCCTGGTCGCGTTGATGGGTATTTTCATTATCGGCAACCTGCTCTGCGCCCTGGCCAGTGACTACAACGTGCTGATGTTTGCCCGGGTGGTGACTGCGTTGTGCCACGGCGCCTTCTTCGGCATTGGCTCGGTGGTGGCCGCCAACCTGGTGCCGGCCAACAAGCGCGCATCGGCGGTGGCCCTGATGTTTACCGGCCTGACCCTGGCCAACGTGCTCGGCGTGCCCCTGGGCACCGCGCTGGGCCAGGAAGCCGGCTGGCGCTCGACCTTCTGGGCCGTGACGGTGATTGGCGTAATCGCACTGATCGGCCTGATCCGCTTCCTGCCGGCCAAGCGCGATGAAGAAAAACTCGATATGCGCGCCGAACTGGCAGCCCTCAAGGGGGACGGGATCTGGTTGTCGCTGAGCATGACCGCACTGTTTGCCGCATCGATGTTCACCCTCTTCACCTATGTCGCGCCGTTGCTGGGGGATGTCACCGGCATCTCACCCAAAGGTGTGACCTGGACCCTGCTGCTGATCGGCCTGGGCCTGACCGTGGGCAATATCATCGGCGGCAAACTGGCGGACAAGCGCCTGGCGGCCACCCTGATCGGCGTATTTATCAGCATGGCCGTGGTGTCCACCGCACTGACCTGGACCAGCGTCGCCATCATCCCCACCGAAATCACCCTGTTCCTCTGGGCCACCGCTTCGTTTGCCGCCGTGCCGGCGCTGCAGATCAACGTGGTGACCTTCGGCAAGGCCGCGCCCAACCTGGTCTCGACCCTCAATATCGGCGCTTTCAATATCGGCAACGCCCTCGGCGCCTGGGTCGGCGGCAGTGTGATTGCCCACGGTTTCGGCCTGACCAGCGTGCCATTGGCCGCCGCAGCCCTGGCGATCCTGGCGCTGCTGGTCACGTTGATCACGTTCCACCAAAGCAGCGATGCCAACCTGGCCCCTGCGACCCATTAATCACTTAGAACAGACGAGTATTTGCGATGACGACTATTTTCGATCCGATCAAACTGGGTGATGTGCAGCTGTCGAACCGCATCATCATGGCGCCCCTGACCCGCTGCCGTGCCGACGCTGGCCGCGTGCCCAATGCCCTGATGGCTGAATACTACGTGCAGCGGGCCTCTGCCGGGCTGATCCTCACCGAAGCCACCTCGGTGACGCCGATGGGCGTGGGCTACCCGGACACCCCGGGCATCTGGTCCAACGACCAGGTGCGCGGCTGGACCAACATCACCAAGGCGGTGCACGGCGCAGGCGGCAAGATCTTCCTGCAACTGTGGCATGTGGGGCGGATCTCCCACGGGGCCTACCTGAACGGCGAAACCCCGGTGGCGCCGAGTGCGGTCCAGCCGGCCGGCCATGTCAGCCTGATGCGCCCACTGGCGGACTACCCGACCCCACGCGCCCTGGAAACCGCGGAAATCGCCGATATCGTCGACGCCTACCGCGTGGGCGCCGAGAACGCCAAGGCCGCCGGTTTTGACGGGGTGCAGGTGCATGGCGCCAATGGCTACCTGCTCGACCAGTTCCTGCAAAGCAGCACCAACCAGCGTACCGACGAGTACGGCGGCTCCCTGGAAAACCGTGCACGGCTGTTGCTGGAAGTGACCGATGCGCTGATCGAAGTCTGGGGCGCTGGCCGCGTGGGGATGCATTTATCGCCACGGGCCGACCTGCATGACATGGGCGATGACAACCTGGCAGAAACCTTCACCTACGTCGCCCGTGAACTGGGCAAGCGCGGCATCGCCTTTATCTGCGCCCGCGAGCAAGAAGCCGGCGACAGCCTGGGTCCGCAATTGAAAGCCGCGTTCGGCGGGCCGTACATTGCCAACGAGCTCTTCACCAAAGACAGCGCCAATGCCTGGCTGGCCTCGGGCAAGGCCGATGCGGTGGCGTTTGGCGTACCGTTTATCGCCAACCCGGACCTGCCGGCGCGCCTTAAGGCCGATGCGCCGCTGAACGAAGCCAACCCGCAGACCTTCTACACCCAAGGCCCGGTCGGCTACATCGACTACCCGACCCTGGCGCTCTGAGCGCGGCAACGCAAAAGCCCCGGCTCGCAAGAGCCGGGGCTTTTTATTGGATCGTGAAGCAATCGCGCGCCCACAGGTTCAGTAACACTCCTTCACAGCAATGCAACAATATCGCTACAAAATACTTAGCCGGCTACCTTTCAACCCGACCCCAGCACGTATATAACGTCACCCCACAAATAAGCCGGAAGGATGATTGACCGTCCTTGGGCTTTACTGTTGACACAAGCGGACGCAATTACGCATTTTGTATCAATTGCGCAGGTTGGGGCTCAGGCGCAGCATGTCCAGCCCGATATCCACTAGGCACTCGGCCTGCTGATACAGCTCAAAGCTGTCCGGCACCAATAGCCACTGACCGACCAGCCCATTGATATAGGCATGGATGCACACTGCTCCGCGAGCGGTGTCGAGGTTTTCCGGCAGTTGCCCGCGGTGGACTGCATTGCGCAGTGTCAGGACGATGCGCAGGTTGCACTCAAGGCTGTGGGTCTGGCGCTGACGGCGCATGTCGCACATGTCATCGGTAAATTCGCACTTATGGAACAGGATCTCATTAATGCGCCGAGTCTTCGGGTCCAGGGCCACCTGATGAAAAAGATGGATCAGCAGCTTGCGCATGCAGCCCAGCGGATCGACCTCATCCTCGCTTTCACTGGCCCTGGCCAATTCATCCAGGGGTTCGTGCAGCGTGTCGAGCAGTGCCTGCAACAGGTCCGATTTGTTGCTGAAATGCCAGTAAATCGCGCCCCGCGTCACGCCGGCCCGCGCCGCGATATCCGCCAGCGTCGTGCGCGCAACACCGCGCTCATAAAAGGCTTGCTCGGCGGCTTCAAGTATTTGGCTGCGCGTTTCCTGAGCTTCCTCTTTGGTACGACGAACCATGGCAGTAACACCTCAATCAGGACACGTGCGGGGGTGGATAACCACCTTCTGAATAATTATGGGACGACGCCTTCATGGGCGGCGAACGTACTAGAATCGAGGCTTGCAGCGTTGCTTTGTCAGGAATCCGCGAAGCCTGTCAAGAGTTTACAAACAACCATGAACGTAAGTATATTGCCTAGCAAGCTACTTATCTACTCACTGCCTGTTTTTTACCCTTCCACACTTCTTGTGCGTATCAAACGCGCCTGACCCGAGGATCTTCATGCAACTTAAGCCAGCTGTTACCGCTCTGGTCACTGCCGTCGCCCTGGCATCGCTGCTCAGCGGATGTAAAAAGGAAGAAGCGGCACCGCCCGCTCAAACCCCTCAGGTCGGCGTGGTCACTATTCAACCTCAAGCCTATACCCTGACCTCCGAATTGCCGGGGCGCACCACTGCGTTCCGCATCGCCGAAGTCCGGCCCCAGGTCAATGGCATCATTCTCAAGCGCCTGTTCAAGGAAGGCGGCGACGTCAAGGAAGGCCAGCAGCTTTACCAGATCGATCCGTCGGTCTATGAAGCCACGCTCAAAAGCGCCCAGGCCAACCTGCAGCAGACCAAGTCGATTGCCGACCGCTACAAGCAACTGGTCAACGAGCAGGCGGTCAGCCGTCAGGAATACGACACCGCCGTGTCCAACCGCCTGACCTCGGAAGCCAACCTGCAGAGCGCCCAGATCAACGTGCGCTATACCAAGGTGTTCGCGCCGATCTCCGGGCGCATCGGGCGTTCTTCGGTCACCGAAGGCGCGCTGGTCAGCAATGGCCAGGCCGACGCCATGGCGGTGATCCAGCAACTGGACCCGATCTACGTCGACGTCACGCAATCCTCCGCCGAGATGCTGAAACTGCGTCGCGACCTGGAAAGCGGCCAACTGCAAAAAGCCGGCGAAAACGCCGCCATGGTCAAGCTGACCCTGGAAGACGGCAGCGAATACAGCCAGCAAGGTCGCCTGGAGTTCTCCGAGGTGTCGGTCGACCAGACCACCGGCTCGGTCACCCTGCGTGCCGTGTTCCCCAACCCTGAGCACACCCTGCTGCCGGGCATGTTTGTCCACGCGCAATTGCAGGCCGGTGTGAACAGCAAGGCGATCCTCGCCCCGCAGCAAGGCGTGACCCGCGATATCCGGGGTATCCCGACGGCGCTGGTGGTGACCGCCGACAACAAGGTCGAACACCGCGTGCTGGTGGCCAACCGTACCGCCGGCGCCTACTGGCTGGTGGAAAAAGGCCTGAATGCCGGTGACCGTGTGATTACCGAAGGCTTGCAGTTCATCAAGCCGGGCATCACGGTTGACGCGAAGGAAGCCACCAACGCCAAGCCCGCCGGTACTGCTCCTGCCGCCGCTGGCAAAGGGGAGTAATACATGTCGAAATTTTTTATCGACCGTCCCATTTTCGCCTGGGTAATCGCCCTGGTGATCATGCTGGTCGGGGCCTTGTCGATCCTCAAGTTGCCCATCAACCAATACCCGGCCATCGCGCCAACCGCCATTGATATCCAGGTGACCTACCCAGGCGCGTCCGCACAAACCGTGCAGGACACCGTGGTGCAGGTGATCGAGCAGCAACTCAACGGTATCGACAACCTGCGTTATGTGGCCTCGGACAGTAACTCCGACGGCAGCATGACCATCACCGCGACGTTCAACCAGGGGACCAACCCTGACATCGCCCAGGTCCAGGTGCAGAACAAGCTGAACCTGGCGACCCCATTGCTGCCGCAAGAAGTGCAGCAACAGGGGATCCGCGTGACCAAGTCGGTGAAGAACTTCCTGATGGTGATCGGCCTGGTGTCCGAAGACGGCAGCATGACCAAGGATGACCTGTCCAACTACATCGTTTCCAACATCCAGGACCCGATTTCCCGGACGTCTGGCGTGGGTGACTTCCAGGTCTTCGGTTCCCAGTACGCCATGCGTATCTGGCTGGACCCGGCCAAGTTGAACAACTTCCAGATGACCCCGGTGGATGTCAGCAGTGCCATCTCCGCGCAGAACGTCCAGGTGGCCACCGGCCAATTGGGCGGCCTGCCAGCCCTGCCCGGCACCCAGTTGAACGCCACCATCATCGGCAAGACCCGCCTGCAGACCGCCGAGCAGTTTGAAAAGATCCTGCTGCGCGTCAACGCCGACGGCTCCCAAGTACGCCTGGGCGATGTCGCCCGTATCGAGCTGGGTGGCCAGAACTACAGCATCAGCGCCCAGTTCAACGGCAAGCCGGCCTCCGGCATGGCGATCAAGCTGGCCTCGGGCGCCAACGCCCTGGACACCGCCAAGGCCATCCGTGCCACGGTCGCGTCCCTGGAGCCGTTCTTCCCGCCGGGCATGAAGGCGGTGGTTCCGTATGACACCACCCCAGTGGTGACCGAATCGATTTCCGGGGTTGTCGATACCCTGATCGAGGCGATCGTCCTGGTGTTCCTGGTGATGTACCTGTTCCTGCAAAACTTTCGCGCCACCATCATCACCACCATGACTGTACCGGTGGTGTTGCTGGGTACGTTCGGTATCCTTGCGGCCTTCGGCTTCACCATCAACACCTTGACCATGTTCGGCATGATCCTGGCCATCGGCTTGCTGGTGGACGATGCGATCGTGGTGGTGGAAAACGTCGAGCGGGTGATGGCCGAGGAGCACCTGTCGCCCAAGGAGGCGACGGTCAAGTCCATGGGCCAGATCCAGGGGGCCCTGGTGGGTATCGCCCTGGTCCTATCGGCGGTACTGCTGCCGATGGCGTTCTTTGGCGGCTCCACGGGGGTCATCTATAAACAGTTCTCCATCACCATTGTGTCGGCGATGGCCCTGTCGGTGCTGGTTGCCCTGATCTTCACCCCGGCCCTGTGCGCCACCATGCTCAAGCCGATCGACCCCGAAAAACATGGCCAGCCCAAGCGCGGGTTCTTCGGCTGGTTCAACCGCACCTTCGACCGTGGCGTCCTGAGCTACGAGCGCGGCGTGGGCAACATGATCAAGCACAAGGCACCTTCGTTCCTGGTGTACCTGATCATCTTTGCCGGCATGATCTGGCTGTTCACCCGGATTCCAAGCGCGTTCCTGCCCGAGGAAGACCAGGGTGTGATCTTCGCCCAGGTGCAAACACCGGTCGGTTCTTCGGCCGAGCGTACGCAAGTGGTCATCGACGAAATGCGCGCGTTCCTGTTGAACGACAAGGAAGGCGAGCCGGGCGAAGGCAAGGCCGTGAAGTCGGTCTTTACCGTGAACGGTTTCAACTTCGCCGGTCGTGGCCAAAGTTCGGGCCTGGCGTTTGTCATGCTCAAGCCGTGGGACGAGCGGGATGCCTCGCTGTCGGTGTTCGAGGTGGCCAAGCGTGCCCAGGGCTACTTCTTCCAGACCTTCAAGGACGCCATGGTATTTGCCATCGTGCCGCCTTCGGTACTGGAATTGGGTAACGCCACCGGTTTCGACGTGTTCCTGCAAGACCAGGGCGGTGTGGGTCACGAAGCGTTGATGAACGCCCGTAACCAGTTCCTCGGCATGGCTGCACAAAGCAAGATCCTCGCCGGCGTGCGCCCCAACGGCGTCAACGATGAGCCGCAGTACGAGCTGACCATCGATGACGAGAAGGCCAGTGCCCAGGGCATCAGCCTGTCGAGCATCAACCAGACCCTGGCGATTGCCCTGGGTGGCAGCTACGTCAACGACTTTATCGACCGTGGCCGGGTGAAGAAGGTCTATGTGCAGAGCGAGGCTGCTGGCCGGATGTCCCCGGAAGACCTGAACAAATGGTTCGTGCGCGCCAATGACGGAAAAATGGTGCCACTTTCAGCAATTGCCTCTGGCAAATGGATCTACGGCTCGCCGAAACTGTCGCGGTACAACGGTGTAGCGGCAATGGAAATCCTCGGTACACCGGCACCGGGCTACAGCACCGGTGACGCCATGGCCGAGGTCGAACGCATCGCCAAGCAACTGCCGGCGGGTGTGGGCTATGCCTGGACCGGCCTGTCGTACGAAGAACGCTTGTCCGGCTCCCAGGCACCGGCGTTGTACGCCCTGTCGCTGCTGGTGGTGTTCCTCTGCCTGGCAGCGTTGTACGAAAGCTGGTCGATTCCGATTGCGGTAGTGCTGGTGGTACCGCTGGGCGTGATCGGTGCACTGATGGCGACCAGCCTGCGAGGACTGTCCAACGACGTGTTCTTCCAGGTGGGGCTGTTGGTCACCGTGGGCCTGGCCTCGAAGAACGCCATCCTGATCGTAGAGTTCGCCAAGGAGCTGCATGAACAGGGCAAGGGTATCGTCGAGGCAGCCATCGAGGCGTCCCGCATGCGCCTGCGTCCGATCATCATGACGTCCATGGCGTTCGTCCTCGGCGTACTGCCGCTGGCGATCTCCTCGGGCGCTGGTTCAGGCAGCCAGCACGCAATCGGGACCGGGGTAATTGGCGGTATGATCACCGCCACCGTCCTGGCGATCTTCTGGGTGCCACTGTTCTTTGTGACCGTGTCTGCCATTGGCAGCCGCAAAAAAACTGACAAGTCCGATACACCGCACACTCCTAAAGAGGCTGGCTAATGCGCAAGTCGCTACTTTCCCTGGCAGTCACCGCATTCGTGCTCAGTGGCTGCTCGCTGATCCCTGACTATCAGCGACCTGAAGCACCGGTTGCCGCCCAGTTCCCGCAGGGGCCGGCGTATTCGTCGGCCCAGGCGCCGAGCCAGGCCGCTGCCGAGCAAGGCTGGAAGCAGTTTTTCCATGACCCGGCCCTGCAACAGCTGATCCAGGTCGCGCTGGTGAACAACCGTGACCTGCGCGTCGCCGCGCTGAACATCGACGCCTTTGCCGCGCAGTACCGTATCCAGCGTGCCGACCTGTTCCCGGCCGTCGGCGTCAATGGCAGCGGCAACCGCCAGCGCGTTCCGGCACGGGCCTCGCAAACCGGCGAGTCGAACATCACCAGCTCTTACTCGGCGACCCTCGGGATCAACGCCTATGAGCTGGACCTGTTCGGCCGGGTGCGCAGCCTGAGCGAAGAAGCGTTGCAGAAGTACTTCGCCACCGAAGAAGCACGCCGCAGCACGCAGATCAGCCTGGTAGCCAGCGTGGCCAACGCCTACCTGACCTGGCAGGCGGACAAGGAACTGCTGAAACTGACCCAGGACACCCTGGCGGCGTACGAGCAGAGCTTCAAGCTCACCTCGCGCAGCAACGAAGTCGGCGTGGCCTCGGCCCTGGACTTGAGCCAGGCCCGCACCTCGGTTGAAAGCGCCCGCGTGCAACTGGCCCGCTACACCCGCCAGGTAGCCCAGGACGAAAACAACCTGACCCTGCTGCTGGGCACCGGCCTGCCGGCGAATCTCGCCACCCAGCCGCTGTCCGACGACCTGTTGAGCGAAGTACCGGCTGGCCTGCCTTCGGACCTGCTGCAACGTCGCCCCGATATCCTGCAGGCCGAGCACAACCTCAAGGCGGCCAACGCCAATATCGGCGCGGCACGGGCGGCGTTCTTCCCGAGCATCAGCCTGACCGCCAATGCCGGCACCCTGAGCCCGGACCTCGGCGGCCTGTTCAAGGGCGGCTCGGGCACCTGGTCGTTCGCGCCGCAGATCAACATCCCGATCTTCAACGCCGGTAGCCTGCGCGCCAGCCTGGACTACTCGAAGATCCAGAAAGAGATCAACGTCGCCACCTACGAGAAGTCGATCCAGACCGCGTTCCAGGAAGTCTCCGACGGCCTGGCAGCACGTGCGACCTACAACCAACAGTTGCAGGCCCAGCGTGATTTCGTCGAGGCCAACCAGGACTACTACCGCCTGGCCGAGCGTCGTTACCGGATTGGGGTGGATAGCAACCTGACCTTCCTCGACGCCCAGCGCCAATTGTTCGCTGCCCAGCAAACGCTGATCACCGACCGCCTGGCCCAACTGACCAGCGAAGTGACCTTATACAAGGCCCTCGGTGGCGGCTGGAACGAACAGACCGCGAAAAATGAGCCGGTGAAAGAAGAAGCGCCGAAGCTCAAGTTGTTCTAAGCGGCGTAGCCACACACGAAGCCCACCTTTTGGTGGGCTTTTTCATGGACGCACAGTTTCGTTCGATCACCGCCCAAAACCCGCCCTCCCCCAATTGAACCGCCCCACTCACGCCCCGCACCATGGCCCGCACCTGAAAACCACCAATAACAACAGGTTCCACGCCATGAACACCTTGCACCCTCGCCGGCTCTTGCTGGCTACCGCTGTCGCCAGCCTTGCCCTTCCCGCTGTCGCCGAGGAACACGGCTTTCTGGAAGATGCCAGCGCCCACCTCAACCTGCGCAATTTCTTCTTCAACCGCAATTTCACCCACCCGACCAAGGCCCAGGGCGGCGCGCAGGAGTGGACGCAGAGTTTCATCCTCGATGCCAAGTCCGGTTTCACCCAGGGCACCGTGGGGTTCGGGGTGGATGTGCTGGGCATGTATTCGCAAAAGCTCGACGGCGGCGGCGGCTCCAGTGGCACCCAATTGCTGCCCCTGGATCATGATGGCAAACCGGCGGACAACTTCGGCCGCCTGGGGGTGGCGTTCAAGGCACGGATTTCCCAGACCGAGTTGAAAGTCGGCGAGTGGATGCCGGTGCTGCCGATCCTGCGTTCGGACGACGGCCGCTCCCTGCCGCAAACCCTGCGCGGCGGGCAGATCACCTCCAAAGAGATCGCCGGCCTGACCCTGTATGGCGGCCAGTTCCGCGCCAACAGCCCGCGTGACGACAGCAGCATGACGGACATGTCGATGTTCGGTAAAACCGCATTCACCTCCGATCGCTTCAACTTCCAGGGCGCCGAATATGCGTTCAACGACAAACGCACCCAGCTCGGCGTATGGAATGCCCAGCTCAAGGACATCTACCGCCAGCAATACCTCAACCTGACCCACAGCCAGCCCGTGGGCGACTGGACCCTGGGCGCCAACCTCGGCTTCTTCTACGGCCAGGACGACGGCAGCGCCCGGGCCGGCAAGCTGCACAACAAGACCTGGTCCGGCCTGTTCTCGGCCAGGTACGGCGGCCACACCTTCTACGTCGGCCTGCAAAAACTTAGCGGCAACAGCGCGTGGATGCGGGTCAATGGCACCAGCGGCGGCACCCTGGCCAACGACAGCTTCAACGCCAGCTACGACAATGCCGAGGAAAAATCCTGGCAGGTGCGCCATGACTACAACTTCGCCCCCCTCGGCGTGCCGGGCCTGACCTTGATGAACCGCTATATCAGCGGCAGCAACGTGCACACCGCCACCGTCAGCGACGGCAAGGAATGGGGCCGGGAAAGCGAAGTGGGCTACACCGTGCAAAGCGGCAGCCTGAAAAGCCTTACCCTGCGCTGGCGCAATTCGAGCATGCGCCGGGACTACAGCAACAATGAGTTCGATGAAAACCGCTTGATCGTCAGCTATCCCATCAGCCTTTTGTAATGCTTGGAAAAACGGCAAAAAGACCCCGCGGTTTGCCAACTTTTCTCCGCCGGGCAAGCCTGTTCTATTACGCCCGGTAACAAAACATCGACAGGAGGACGGAACACTTTCATTCAAGCACACAACCTAGGTAGCACCGTTGCCACATCCTGCAAAGGCGGTCGTGCATAACTGAAAGGTACTTGCCATGAACTCTATCGCTCCACAGCACGCTATGCCTGCCTTTCCCATCCAGACCTCCGGGGCCGCCAATCCCCGCAGCGTGGATCTCACGTCGCAAAACAAGCAATCCGTGCTGCTCGATGACGGGAATCTCACTGTCCGCAAGTCCGTGGACGAGGTGCCACTCGGGCCCGGGAAGTCGATCATCCTAAATGACACCCTGACGTTTGAAACCGGCAACAAATCCGACACCATTTATCTTCGCAACCACACCGATGGACAGCTCAATGTCGAGGTAAACGGCAAGTCCTACTTCTTTGATGTCCGAAACGGCAAGGATGGCTCACAAACCAACCTCCATATCAAAAGCAATGGCGGTGATGACAACATAAAAATCGATGCCCGCGTCATGCTCCCCGTAAAGGTCGAGGCCGGCGATGGTAATGACAATGTACAAGCAGGTGGCGGTCCCAGCATGCTATTTGGCGGACGGGGCAATGACACCCTGCACCTGGGCAGTGGCTCCGGTTATGCCGAAGGCAACGACGGTGATGACACGATGATAGGAGGTTCGGGCCACAACGTCATGTACGGCAATAACGGCAACGACCGGCTATATGCAGGTGCCGGGAGCGCCAAGAAACAAAGCTATCTGGACGGAGGCAGTGGTAACGACCAGCTCTATGCCGGCAACGGTCATACGGTCATAAACGGCGGCAAAGGTGATGATTTGATGGTTGGCCATGACCGCACCACCTTTTACAGCGGCAAGGGCAAAGATACGGTCTGGTCCAACCATCGCAATGACCGCATCTACGCAAAAACCAGTGACCGGCTTATGGGTTCTTCCGCAGCCCTCATCACCCCGGTGACGCCGAGCGATGCAGGTAAAGAAGGCTTCAAGGCCCAGGGTTCAGAGGCGTTCAAACAACGCGTCGAAGATGACCTTGAACTCCTGCGCGGATCTCCCCTCGGCCAGAAAATGCTCGCGGGAATGGACGCCATCGGCAGACGAAATGGCGCACCGCTGCCAATTACAGAAGGCCCCATCAACCATTTTGACGACCGCCTATCGGAAGAGGAGACGAAGAAAAATCATATCAAAGACGGTGTCCCGAGCCGCCCCATCAACAATGGCATCCTGCAGTACAATCCATCCGATATCTACAGCGACCCCAAGGTCCCGGCTGCACCGATCATCACCTTGCAGCATGAGTCGGCACATGCCTGGAACGCCGGCACAGGGACCTTTTTACCAGGCCACACCCCAGAGCGGGTTGATGGAAAACCTCCAGTGAATACACCCAATGCCGAACGCCAGGCTGTCGGTCTACCGAGCACTGCCCCGCCGTTTGACTTTGACAACGATCCACTCACCCCGCCCGCCTCTACCAATCCCAAGCCGTTCACAGAGAACGGATTGCGCGAGGAAATGGGCTATGACCTACGCGAAAACTACGCAGACTGACAGTGTACGGGGCAGGCGCTTGCTGTATGTTGCCTGCCCCGATGCCCCAGGATGACAAGGACGCTCATCATTGACCCCAGAGCCTCATGAATCCCATTGCCACTGTGTTTGCAACGCTATTGATCAGCCTCACCCTCAGTGGCTGCATCGGCGCACCCGTTGCCTTGACGCCGCAGACCGCACAACGCCTGCAAGCCCAGGCGCCGATCCGTTTTCTGCTGACCTTCGATGACGGGCCCAGTGCCTCGGGGTACGCCAACCCTAGCCGTTCGGTAATCCAGGACCTGGCCCACAACCCGGTGCAGCCGGGGATCAAGGCGATTTTCTTTTTGCAGACCGAGGCCTGGCGTTCAGGCGGCAGCCCGCGGGGGCGTAAAACCATGGAGCGCGAGCACGCGGGTGGGCATATCCTGGCCTTTCACACCGCGACGCGCTGGCACAGTAACCATCGCCTGTTAAACGACGAAGACCTGGCCCAGACCCTGCGCCTGGGCGCGGCGACAATTGCCTCGATCACTGGCGCTGCGCCGAGCCTGGTACGCCCGCCCTTCTGGAACTACGACCTGCGCACTTTCGCCGCCTACCAGCGACACGGCATGCACATCTTGCTCACCGACTTGAGTGCCAATGACGGCAAGATCTGGGGTTTCAATGCCAGCCCCCAACGCCGGGCCAACCTGCTGCGGCAACTGTCGCTGGTGCGCGAACGCATTGCCCTGGGCGAACTGCCGACCGTGGACGGGGTGATTCCGGTGGTGGTGACCTTTCACGACATCAACCGCTATACCGCCCGGCACCTGCCGGAATACCTGCAGATCCTGATGGACAGCGCCCAGGCCAATGGCCTGAAGACCGCCGCCGAGCCGTTCTACACCGACCGCTCGGCACTGGAACGCGGGGCCCTGGCGCGCACAGTGAAGGATGCCTACGACGTGGTGCACTTGCCGGGGGTGTGGAACTGGGTGTGGGACGCCGACGCCCACTGAAAGCCGCACGGCCACCCGGGTCCTGAAAAAAATTGTATTGGTCCCCTGCGGAATCCTTAGCCACTGCTCAGCCACTAGTACTCAAAACGCACACACTATAGCGAGAGTACGTCATGGTAATAGCAACTAGCTTACAACCGTTAAATCTACCCCCTCCAAGCCAGCCTGCTGTAGCACTGGCGGGTAACTCCGTCTCGAATCCCATCACGATTCAAAGCCCGCCACTAAAAAAATTACATGCACAATTCACGTCAAGTTCAAAGTTGACCCCCGATCAAAACTACGTTGAAAAATATCCAGTCTATACAAACTCTTTCACCCTCTTTAGCGACAACCATATAAAAATAACCCATAAAGTCACTTGGGAAAAAACCAAGGATGATGGATATATAAACAGAAATAACGCTCTGCAAATCGTAACAGGTGATAATTCAGACCTCATAAAAGTCAACCCTTCGTCAGGCAACGACATTCACCTAGAAGTCAATGGCACTCACTACCTATTAAAAATCAACAACCATGAAGACTACCCAGAGCAATTGCACATCAAGTCAAAAGGCGGTGATGATCACATCAGGGTTGATCCTCGCGTCACTATCCCCATCACCATTGAGGGGGGTAGGGGCAACGACAGGATTGAAACCCTTGGCAGCGGTGCAACCCGTGTCTACGGCGGTGCAGGAGATGACGACATTACCTTGGGCAGCGGCGACAGCTACGCCGAGGGCAATAGCGGCAATGACAAAATGCGTGGCGGCACGGGCAAGACCGTCATGTATGGCAACAACGGCGCTGACCTGATGTTCTCCGGCCCCGGCAGCAAGGGAACGTTCAGCTATATGGATGGCGGCACGGGCAACGACACCATGATCGGCGCCAGCCCCTTGAACCTGATGCATGGCGGCCCCGGAGAAGACTTGATGTACAGCATAGGGCCGACCACGTTCTACACCGGTCGAGGCCGGGACACCGTGCTGGCAAACCATGCAAGCGACAGGATCTACGCCGACGCCGGTGATCGTGTCGCCAGGGTTGCCGGCTCTACCCTAAGACAGGTCCGAATAAACGATGCCGGCCACAAAGCCTTTAAAATCGAAGGCTCAGACAAGTTCAAACAACAAACCCAAGACGATCTTGAATTTTTCAGAAATTCGCCAACTGCACAAACAATGCTCACTGAACTGGACCAGGCGGCCGAACTCAATGGTTCCCCCGTCACCATTCGCGAGACCGGTGACCGCCCTAATTATTCATTCCGCAACAACCTCACAAGAGAATACGATAAACAACTAAAAGAATATGACGACCTCGCAGAATCCCCCTTGCTAGGTTTTATCCAAGGTCAAGCCAAGGGTTCGGTAGCAACTGGCGCGGCAATAAACAACAACCCCGGCCTCATCGTCGAAGAACCGCCGGTCATTAGTCTTTACCATGAAATGGCCCATGCTTATAACGGTGCCCATGGCACACTCCTACCAGGCCAAACCAATGACGAGCCCAACCTGGAGCGCCAAGCCGTTGGGTTGGAGACCAATGCTCCCGCCTTTGATTTTGACAACAACCCCAGGACGCCCCCCACCACAACCAACCCCAAGCCCTTTACCGAAAATGCGCTGCGTGAAGAAACCGGCTTTCCACGGCGTAACTCCTACATTCAACCTGCTGAAGAATGACTTGGCATAAGAGTGGCAAATCGTCGTCAGCCCAGCGACTCCACCCCCAGCTCGTCCCACACCGACTCGGCCAGGTGAAACGTTGCATTGGCCGCCGGAATCCCGCAGTAGATCGCGCTCTGCATCAGCACTTCCTTGATCTCGGCGCGGCTCACGCCATTGCTGGCGGCCGCGCGCAGGTGCAGTTTGAGCTCTTCGCTGCGATTCATGCCGATCAGCATGGCAATGGTGATCAGGCTGCGGGTATGCCGGGGCAAACCGGGGCGGGTCCAGATATCGCCCCAGGCATGGCGGGTGATCATGTCCTGGAATTCGCTGTTGAACTCGGTCAGGGCATTGAGGCTGCGCTCGACATGGGCATCGCCCAGCACTTCACGACGTACCTTGAGGCCCTCGGCATAACGTTGTTTCTCGTCCACAAAAGCGCCCTCAGCGATCCAGCAGGAAAGTCAGTACCCGGTCGCTGAATGCGTCCCCGGCTTGCACGTTGGACAGATGCGCCGCGTAGAACTCGGCGTACTCGGCACCCGGCACCTGTTGCTGAATAAACAGGCTGCCGGACGGCGGCGTCACCGCATCCTCAGTGCCGGCAATCACCAACGTCGGCACCTGGATGGAGGCCAGTTGCTCACGCAGATCCGCATCGCGCACCGCGCCGCAGTTGGCCGCATAGCCTTGGGGCGATGTGGCCGCGAGCATGTCGGTAATGCGCTTGGCCTGGTCGGGATGAGCCTGGGCAAAATCGGCGGTAAACCAGCGCGCAATCGAGGCATCGCGCAAGCCGATCATGGCCGCCTGGCCATCGCGCAGGACCATGTCGATCCGGGGGTTCCAAATTTCCGGGCTGCCGATCTTGGCCGCCGTGTTGCACAGCACCAGCTTGAGCAAGCGCTCGCCGGCATTGATCCCCAGCCACTGGCCGATCAACCCGCCCATGGACAGGCCGCAGAAATGCGCACGCTGGATATCCAGCGCATCCAGCAACGCCAGCACGTCACGCCCCAGTTGCTCAATGCTGTAGGGCCCCTCGGTGACCAGGGACTTGCCGTGGCCACGGGTGTCCAGGCGCAGCACCCGAAAATGCTCGGTAAAGGCCGGCATCTGCGTATCCCACATCTGCAGGTCGGTGCCCAGGGAGTTGGACAGCACCAGTACCGGCGCGCCTTCGGGGCCTTCCAGTTGATAGTTCAGTTCGCCATCGGCGAGTTTTACAAATCCCACAGCAGCCTCCTCAGGCAGACAATACAAAGTGTTCAGCCACGGCGCGGCTGACCCAGGTGTGTGCCTGGCCCAGGTAATGCGCCGGGTCCAGCAGGCGATCCAATTCCAGCGCCGACAGCTGGGCGGTGACTTGCGGCTCATCGGCCAATACCGCGCGCAAATGGCGCTGCTCGGCGACCGCGCGTTTGCAGCACTGTTCCAGCAGGTGATGGGCGGTTTCCCGGCCCAGGCGCTGGGCCAATGTGATACTGACGGCTTCGGCCAGCACCAGGCCCTGGGTCAGGTCGAGGTTGTGGCCCATGCGTTGCGCATCGACCTC
Organism: Pseudomonas sp. GW821-FHT01D09; assembly: GCF_059422465.1. Taxonomy (NCBI): domain Bacteria; kingdom Pseudomonadati; phylum Pseudomonadota; class Gammaproteobacteria; order Pseudomonadales; family Pseudomonadaceae; genus Pseudomonas; species Pseudomonas sp. GW821-FHT01D09. The sequence continues at coordinate 28,961 of NZ_JBWKWY010000004.1, read as the reverse complement.
CAGGCCTTCGCTCACCAGCAGCGCCTGCTGCAAGGCACCGGACACCAGGCGGCAGATTTCGGGCAGGGTTTCCCATTCGGCATGCCACAGCCCCAGGCTACGTTCGTGCTCCTGGGGCATGGCGCTGAACATCGTCGCCACCAACCCCGGGACCCGCGTGGCCGCGCTGATCAACACCGCAGCGCCGACCGGGTTGCGCTTGTGCGGCATGGTCGAGGAACCGCCCTTGCCCGGCGCCGACGGCTCGAACACTTCCGCCGCTTCGGTCTGCATCAGCAGGCTGATGTCCCGCCCGAGCTTGCCCAGGCTGCCGGCGATCAGGCCGAGCACGCTGGCAAACTCCACCAGACGGTCACGCTGGGTATGCCAGGGTTGTTCGGGCAGCGTCAGTTGCAACTCCGCCGCCAGGGCCCGTGCCACCGGCATGGCCTGTGCGCCCAGTGCCGCCAGGGTGCCGGACGCGCCACCGAATTGCAGGACCAGCAGGCGCGGCTTCAACTCCAGCAGCCGTTGGCGACTGCGCGTCACCGCCCCCAGCCAACCGGCGATCTTCATACCCAGGGTGACCGGTGTTGCGTGTTGCAACCAGGTGCGCCCGGCCAAGGGCACGTCGGCATAACGCTGCGCCTGGGCGGCAAGCACCGCGCCCAGCCGGGCCAGGTCCGCCTCGACCAGTTCCAGCGCCCGCCGCAGTTGCAGCACCAGGCCCGTGTCCATCACATCCTGGCTGGTGGCGCCCAGATGCACATAGCGCTCGGCGCCGGCGTCTTCGCTGGCAATCAACTTGCCCAGGGCCTTCACCAATGGAATCGCCGAATTGCCCGCCGTGGCAATCGCCACGCCGAGGGCATCCACGTCGTACAGCGAGGCCAGGCACGCCTGGGCAATCGGTGCGACGGCGGCCGGCGGGATCAACCCGACCTGGGCCTGCGCCCGGGCCAATCCGGCTTCAAAGTCCAGCATGCCCTGCAAGCGTGCCTGGTCACAGAACACTTCGGCCATGCTACCGGCGGTGAAGTAAGCGTCGAACAATTGGTTGCTCGTGCGCAGCGTCATAACTCATCCCTTACAGATCGTGGTGCAAGTACTCAGCCTGTTTCGGCAGGCGCAGGCTGAACAGGAACGCAATCGCCATCATGCCGGTCACGTACCAGTAGAAGGTGTTTTCCAGGCCGATGGACTTCAGGCCCAGGGCCACGTATTCCGCCGAACCGCCGAAGATCGCGTTGGCCACCGCATAGGCCAGGCCCACGCCGAGGGCGCGCACTTGTGGCGGGAACATTTCTGCTTTTACCAGGCCGCTGATGGAGGTGTAGAAACTCACAATCGCCAGCGCCAGGGTAATCAGCACAAAGGCCAGGAACGGGCTGGTCACGGTTTTCAGGGTCAGCAGGATCGGCACCGTGCACAGGGTGCCGAGGGCGCCGAACCAGAGCATCGAGTTGCGCCGGCCGATCTTGTCCGAGAGCATGCCGAACAGCGGCTGCATGCACATATAGAGGAACAGCGCGCCGGTCATGATGTAGCTGGCGGTCTTGGCGTGCATGCCGGCGGTGTTCACCAAGTATTTCTGCATGTAGGTGGTAAAGGTGTAGAAGATCAGCGAGCCGCCGGCGGTGTAGCCGAGCACGGTGATAAACGCCGCCTTGTGATCGCGAAACAGCGCCCTGATGCTGCCAGCGTCCTTGTTTTCACGCATTTCCTGGCTGGTGGTTTCTTTCAGGGAGCGGCGCAGCAGCAGCGAGATCACCGCCGCCACCGCACCGATCACAAACGGAATGCGCCAGCCCCAGGCCCGCAGCTCGTCCTCGGTGAGCAGTTGTTGCAGGATCACCACCACCGACACCGCCAGCAGTTGCCCGCCGATCAGGGTCACGTATTGGAACGAAGCGAAGAAGCCGCGCTGGCCCTTGAGCGCAACTTCGCTCATGTAGGTGGCCGTGGTGCCGTACTCACCGCCCACCGACAAGCCCTGGAACAGCCGCGCCATCAGCAGCAGGGCCGGGGCCCAGGCGCCGATGTCCTTGTAGGTGGGCAGGAAGGCGATGACCAGGGAGCCGGCGCACATCATCAGCACCGAGATCATCATCGAGTTCTTGCGCCCGTGCTTGTCGGCGACCCGGCCAAACAGCCAGCCGCCGATGGGGCGCATCAGAAAGCCTGCGGCGAACACGCCGGCGGTGTTGAGCAGTTGCACCGTGGGGTCGTCGGAGGGGAAAAACGCCGGGGCGAAGTAGATCGCACAGAAGGCGTAGACGTAGAAGTCGAACCATTCGACCAGGTTGCCGGAAGAAGCCCCGACAATCGCAAAAATCCGTTTGCTGCGTTCTTCTCCGGTGTAGTGACTGGTAGTCGTTGTCATTTTTTTTCACTCGTGGGGAACGGGTTAGATTCTAGACATACTTTGCAACAACCTCGTTCCGCAAGCAGACCTTTGGATAACCGTTGCCTGTGCCGGCCCTATCGCAGGCAAGCCAGCTCCCACAGGTGAGCGCATTCCAGTGTGGGAGCGGGCTTGCCCGCGATGGCGCCCTTGTAGCCAACTCAATAATCGAAGAACACCGTTTCTTCATCGGTGCCCTGAAGAATCACATTCCACTGATACCCCCCCGACGCATCCGTCTTGGCAACCAATGTATGCCGCCGCTCTGCCGGCACACTCGCCAGCAACGGGTCATCGCCGTTGGCCGCCTCGCCGTCGAAATAAATCCGCGTCAGCAAGTGCTTGACCAAACCACGGGCAAACACCAGCACCACCAAATGCGGCGCCTGGGTCGTGCCCTTGAGGCCCGGCACGCTACCCGGCTTGATGGTGCTGAAGCGAAAGCGCCCTTCGCCATCCACCGGCACCCGGCCAAACCCTGCGAAGTTGGGGTCCAGGGCTTTGTCCTGGTCATCCTCGGGGTGGTCATACTTACCGGCGGCGTTGGCCTGCCAAACTTCCAGCATGGCATCGTTGACCCCCTCGCCGTTGCCATCCACCACCTGCCCGGTGATAGCCACGCGCTCGCCGAGGGTGCCCGCACTGGCCAGGTCTTCGCGGTTCAGCCAGGTCAGGCCGATGTGGTAATACGGCCCGACGGTGTGGGACGTGGTTGCATTAAGGGTCATGTCATTTCTCCATCGGCGTGGCGTCGCGGCCGCGCAGGACAATGTCCCAGCGGTAGCCGAGGGCGTAGTGCGGCACGGTCTTTTCCAGGTCGAAACGGGCGATCAGGCGTTCCTTGGCCGCGGTGTCCGGCACGCAGTTGTAGATCGGGTCGTAGGCCAGCAGCGGGTCGCCGGGAAAGTACATCTGGGTCACCAGGCGCGTCAGCACACTGGGGCCGAACAGCGAGAAGTGGATATGCGCCGGGCGCCAGGCATTGTGGTGGTTGCCCCACGGATAGGCGCCGGGCTTGATGGTCTGGAACTGGTACCCGCCATCGGCATCGGTGACGGTGCGGCCGGTGCCGGTAAAGTTGGGGTCCAGGGGCGCGTCGTGCTGGTCGCGCTTGTGGTGGTAGCGCCCGGCGGCGTTGGCCTGCCAGATCTCCACCAGGATGCCCGGCACAGGCAGGCCGTTTTCATCCAGGACCCGACCGTGAATGATGATGCGCTCGCCTTGGGGTTCACCCTCGTGCTGGGCGGTCAGGTCGTTGTCGTGTTCGGCAATGCGTTCGGCGCCGATGGTCGGGCCGGTGATTTCCGACAGCGAATGGGGCAAAAACACCAGCGGCTTGGACGGCGCACGCAGGTTCGTCGACTGGTAGGCCGGATGCAGGTAATCCGGCTGAGTACCTGCTTGCGGGCGCCGGTATCCGGGCTTGTCACTCATGGAGCAATCCTCTTTATTCTTGTAGGTCTTAAACGCGTTCGATCGCCAGGGCCAAGCCTTGGCCGACGCCGACACACAGGGTCGCCAGGCCTTTGCTGCCGCCGGTTTTTTCCAGTTGATGCAGTGCGGTCAGCACCAGGCGCGCGCCGCTCATGCCCAACGGATGGCCCAAGGCAATGGCGCCACCGTTCGGGTTGACCTGGGGCGCGTCGTCCGCCAGGCCCAGTTCACGCAGCACCGCCAAGCCCTGGCTGGCGAAGGCTTCGTTGAGTTCGATCACATCAAAATCGCTGACCACCAGGCCCAGGCGCTCGACCAACTTGCGCACCGCAGGCACCGGGCCGATGCCCATCACCCGGGGTTCGACCCCGGCGCTGGCCATGCCCAACACCCGGGCGCGGGCGGTCAGGCCGTGTTTTTTCACAGCATCGGCGCTGGCCAGGATCAAGGCGGCGGCGCCATCGTTGACCCCGGAGGCGTTGCCGGCGGTGACGGTCTTGTCCGCGCCATTGACCGGCTTGAGCCTGGCCAGGGCTTCAAGGGTGGTGTCGGCACGCGGGTGTTCGTCGTGCTCCACCAGGGTCTCGCCTTTTTTATGGGCGACCCGCACCGGCACGATTTCTTCCGCGAAGAACCCCGCAGCCTGGGCCACGGCCGTGCGTTGCTGGCTGCGCAAGGCGAAGGCGTCCTGGTCGGCGCGCGAGACGTTATAGTCATCCGCCACATTGTCAGCGGTCTGCGGCATGGCATCCACGCCGTACTGGGCCTTCATCAACGGGTTGATAAAGCGCCAGCCGATGGTGGTGTCTTCCAGCTTCATGTTGCGCGAGAACGCGGCATCCGCCTTGCCCATCACAAACGGCGCACGGGACATCGACTCGACGCCACCGGCAATCGCCAGCTCCATTTCGCCACTGGCGATGGCGCGGAACGCGGTGCCGATGGCGTCCATGCCCGAAGCGCACAGGCGGTTAAGGGTGACGCCTGGGATGCTCGGCGCCAAGCCGGCCAGCAGCGCGGCCATGCGCGCCACGTTGCGGTTGTCTTCACCGGACTGGTTGGCACAGCCGAGGAACACTTCGTCAACCGCGTTCCAATCCACCGACGGGTTGCGCGCCATCAGTGCCTTGATCGGCAAGGCCGCCAGGTCATCGGCGCGGACGGTGGACAGGCCACCGCCGAAACGGCCGATGGGGGTACGGATGGCATCACAGATAAACACGTCGCGCATCAGGCTTCTCCTGGGGCTTGGCCATGGGCGGCAGCCGTACGGGCTTCAAGGTCGCGCAAGGCGTTCAGTTCGATGTCGGTGGGTTCGGCGCTGGTGCCGACCTGCTCGGCAAAGCGGATTGCCCAACCGGTAGCGGCGACCACTTGCTCGCGGGTCACGCCAGGGTGCAAAGCCGTGACCACGAACTCATGGGTGCCCTCTTCCGGCTCCATGATGCACAGGTCGGTAATGATGCCGACAGGGCCTGCGCCTGGCAGGCCGAGGCGCTTGCGCGAATCGCCGCCTTCGCCATGGCCGACCGAGGTAATGAAGTCCAGTTTGTCGACAAACGAACGGGACGACTGCTTGAGGATGATCAGCACGCTCTTGGCGGAACCGGCGATTTCCGGCGCGCCACCGGCACCCGGCAGGCGCACCTTGGGCTGGTGATAGTCACCGACCACGGTGGTGTTGATATTGCCGAAGCGGTCGACCTGGGCCGCGCCGAGAAAGCCGACGTCAATGCGCCCGCCTTGCAGCCAGTAGCGAAAAATCTCACCGGTGGGTACAACGCTGTCGGCGGTTTCCGCCAACTCGCCGTCGCCGATGGACAGCGGCAGTACCGAGGGCTTGGCGCCAATCGGGCCAGACTCGTAGATCAACACCACATCCGGCGAAGACGTCAGGCGCGCCAGGTTGGCGGCCTTGGACGGCAGGCCGATACCGACAAAGCACACTGCACCGTTCTTCAGGCGGCGCGCGGCGGCGACGGTCATCATCTCATTGGTCGAGTAAGTCATTACTTGGCCTCCTGGGCGGCAGCCAGCTTGGCCTGGAATTGACTGAAATCAGCGGTGCCATGGATGTATTCATCGATCCAGGCGGTAAATGTCCCACGATCCCGAGCGATCGGATCCCAGGCTTGATAGAAGCGATTGTCACGCTCGGTGTAACCGTGGGCGTAGGACGGATGCGCCCCACCCGGCACATGGCACACGGCAGTCAGGGCCCAGGTCGGCAGCACGCAGGCGTTCATCGGTGCGTTGAGGTCATCGACCATTTCTTCGACGGTGACGATGCAACGCTTGGCCGCCAGCGCGGCCTCTTTCTGCACCCCGAGGATTCCCCACAACAGCACGTTGCCCTTGCGGTCGGCCTTTTGCGCATGGATCACGGTGATGTCCGGGCGCACCGACGGCACCGCCGCCAGCACTTCGCCAGTGAAGGGGCAGGTCACGGTCTTGATCAACGGGTTGACCTTGGGCAGGTCGGAACCGGCATACGCCCGCAGCACCGCGAACGGCAGGCCGGATGCGCCGGCCACATAGGCGTTGGCCAGGTCCGCATGGCTGTGCTCTTCGATCTCCAACGGTTGCGGCCATTGCTTCTCGACCGCGTCCCGCAGGCGATGCAGGGAGCCGACACCAGGGTTGCCGCCCCAGGAGAAAATCAACTTGCGCGCACAGCCGGCCCCGATCAGTTGGTCGTAGATCAGGTCGGGGGTCATGCGTACCAGCGTCAGGTCTTTCTTGCCCTGACGAATGATTTCATGACCCGCTGCTGTAGGGATCAGGTGGGTAAAGCCTTCGAGCGCGACGGTATCGCCGTCATTGACGAACTGCTTTACCGCATCAGCCAGCGAAAGAATTTCAGCCATGGGGTTGGGCTCCCGATGTAGGTCGAAAAAGGCGCTGGAGGCAGCGCCGAAGTGCTTGAAGAGTAAGCCGGGGTAAGGGCCCAAACAATCCGATAATCGACTAACCGTTCGATAATCGAACAGATTGTTGCCTGGCTAACATTCCTCCAAACACCTCTGATTTCCATGTGAACACCGTCCCTGTGGGAGCGGGCTTGCTCGCGATTACGGTGTATCAGGTGGCATCGGCGTGGCTGACCAGGCCCTTGATCACTACCGCCGTGGTGGCCAATGCCGCCGGAATCACCAACGCCGTCAACACCTGCTCGAAGTTCCAACCAAGCCCCAACAGCGTGGCCCCCATCCACGCGCCGAGGATCGCGCCAAAACGCCCGATCCCCAGCATCCACGAGACCCCGGTGGCGCGCCCCTGGGTCGGGTAAAACCGCGCAGCCAGCGAAGGCATGGCCGATTGCGCACCGTTGACACACATCCCGGCGATCAACACCAGGGTCGCCAATAACGTGATATTGCCCAGGCTCTGGCCCACGGCGTAGGCAAACACCCCAGCCAGCAGGTAGAAGGTGCCGATGACCTTGTGCGGATTGAACCGGTCCATGGCCCAGCCCACGCCCACGGCGCTGAGCACCCCGCCAAACTGGAACAACGCGCCGATAAACGCCGCCTGTTCCATGCTGGCGCCGCTGTCGCGCATCAGGGTCGGCAACCAACTGGTCAGCAGGTACACAATCACCAGGCCCATAAAGTAGGTGAGCCACAGCAACAGGGTGCCGGCGCTGTAGGTGCCGCCGAAGATCACCGCGAACACATTGCGCGCCTTGACGGTTTTCTGCTCCGGGACACTGAAGCTTGAGGCCTGGGCGACGGTGGCCGGGTCGATGGGCGCCAGGGCCTGGCGCACCTTGTCCGTACCGCGATTGCGTACCACCAGGTAGCGCGCCGATTCCGGCAGCCACAGCACCAGCACCCCCACCAGGATCAAGGGCAGGATGCCGCCGAGCAGCAGCAGGCTGTGCCAACCGAACATCGGGATCAGCATGGCCGAGATAAACCCGCCACCGGCCATGCCCAGGTTGAATCCGCAGAACATGCTGGTCACCAGCAACGATTTATGGCGCTCCGGGGTGTATTCAGACAACAGGGTCGTCGCATTCGGCATGCCGGCACCCAGGCCCAGGCCGGTCAGGAAGCGCAACACCAGCAACTGATCAACGTTGCTGCTGTAGGCCGAAGCCAGGCTGAACGCGCCGAACACCAGCACCGCCCCCACCAGTACCACCTTGCGCCCGAAACGGTCGGCCAAGGGCCCGGAACCCAGGGCGCCAAACACCATGCCGATCAACGCGGCACTCATCACCGGGCCGAGGCTGGCGCGGTCGATCCCCCAATCCTGGGACAGCGCCGGCGCAATAAAGCCCATGGCCGCCGTATCCAGGCCGTCGAGGAAGACAATCAGGAAACACAGGATTACCACCCGCCATTGATAGCGGGACAGCGGTTGCGCATTGATAAAGGACTGCACGTCCAGACAGGTACCAACAGCAGGCGAAGGTTGATTCATTGTTTTTATTTCCACACCGATGGCGGGCGGACGACGGCGAGTCGTCATTATTATGGGGGCGAAACCAGAACGGCGACGGTAGACGCCGTCGCGGTCAATCACGCTGCCGCGACATTAATAAGCCAGGGGAAACACCGTCAATTCGTCAAACCGGGATCTGTGCGGTCACCGAACAGCTTAAGCAAACAACTGGGTACTCAGCTCCTGGCTGGCGCTCAGCATGCTCGGCAGGAAGCGCTGCTCCAGCTCGCTGCGGCTGACCCGGCCGGCGTGGGTGCTCACGTTCAGCGCGGCCAGCACCTGGCCAGACGCGTCATACACCGGCACGGCAATGGAACGCAGGCCCTGCTCCAGTTCCTGGTCGACAATGCACCAGCCCTGCTGCCGCACTTGTTGCAGGCACTCGAACAACGCCTGGGGCGTGGTCAGGGTGCGGCTGGTCTTGGTTTGCAGGTCGGCATGGTCCAGGTAATCCTGCAGCGATGCATCGTCCAGGGCCGCCAGCAGGATCCGGCCCATGGAGGTGCAATAGGCCGGCAGCCGGCCACCGACCGACAGATCCACCGAGATCAGGCGCTGGGTCGTGGCGGACCGGGCGATGTAAAGGATGTCGTCGCCTTCCAGGGTCGCCATGTTGCAGGCTTCATGAAGCTGCTCGCTCATGCGGTCCAGGTAAGGCTGGGCAGAAACCGCCAGGGGCGTGGACGACAGGTAGGCGTGGCCCAGGGTCAGGACCTTGGGCAGCAGCGAGTACGTGCGCCCGTCGGTGGTGGCGTAGCCAAGCTTGATCAAGGTATGCAGGCAACGCCTGACGGCAGCGCGGGGGATTTCCGTGCGATGGCTGATCTGGGCGATGGTCAGGTGGCGCTTGCGCTCTTGGAACGCTTGCACCACGGCCAGACCGCGCGCCAGGGAGGTCATGAAATCCGGATCGCCGGTAAACGCCTGGATGCGCTTGGCCGGTGACGCAACGATCGGTGGCGCCACAGAGGCAAAGGAGTTGCGCAATTGATCGTTCATTTCAGGTCCTTTCTCTTATTGTCGACCGCCATTACAAGCCGGCGGGCCACGGATGTACAAGGCAAGGGCGCCAACATTGGGCGATTATCGGACGCTCATTCGATAATCGCAATTTGCTGCCGTGGGCGCTGCCGGGCCCCGGAGAGACTCCCCAGCACGGGATGTATTGCGTTCACTTAACAGGCCGGCACTCGACACAACGTCCTTGATTCAATTAATGACATCTACTTTCAACTGTCACAGACAGACTATTAGCCAAGTGTGGCGTCAAGTTCTCGACACTACCGGGCTGACAACATATGCAAGCAAAGTTGACGATTTTTAACTTGTTGGCGATAGTCTTATTCAAATGCGCCGCTATAATGCAGCGTGCAACCAGAGCGAACTGGCCTCAAGAGCGCTCCCCGCGAGCCTCAGCTTTTCCTTGTCCAGACCTTGGTTGCAAATACCGGGAGCCCAGTTCCACTGTCCACCCGTTATTTGTGAAGTAAAAAGAAAACTGTTGCTACGACAGCTGTTCTTCCCGGTGTCGTGGCCGCGTGCAATTATGAAGTGGCATCGCGTTTCACCGGAATCAACTCAACTCAATTAGGTAATAATGTGACGAAAGACGAACTGCGCGCGGAACTTGAGCGCCAGGAACAACGTTACAAGGATGTTTACGGCGGGGAAGTCACCACCTACGCCGCCCAGCCAGAGCCCGAGCGCAAACCCTGGCGCAAACGAGCCAGCCTGCTCGACCAGGCGTTTGCCCAGGAAATCCAGAAGATCGAAAAAGACCTCAAGGCCGAAGAGCCATAAGCCCTGTCGGACTGAGCCTTCCTGGCAAGTCATCGCCCTGCCAGCTACCTCTGGCAGGGGCGCCTTGGGCATGCCCGTCAATCGGCATCTTTCGCGCTATCACGAAATTTCATACAAGCGTTTCAGATCTGCAACATTAATTGTCGCACCCCGCTCTACGCCTTCTATTCTTTACAAATCAATGAGTTGCAAAACCACCGAGATCTCTGGTAGCCGCACCCTTCCCACAAACTAATTCGTTGAAGAATGTTACCAACGAGCAGCTAGTGCATAGATTACTGAGGTTTTCTGGCATAATCGCGCCCCCTTACGACCGGGTCATAAAACCTTCATGATCGATTTATTCAGCGGACTGGATGCTTGGGTTCTTGTGAGCCTGCTGCTCGCCCTCGCCTTTGTCCTCGCCTTCGAGTTCATCAATGGCTTTCATGACACCGCTAACGCGGTGGCCACAGTCATCTATACCAAAGCGATGCCGCCACACCTGGCCGTATTCTTTTCCGGGGTGTTCAACTTCCTTGGCGTGTTGCTCGGCGGGGTAGGCGTTGCCTATGCCATCGTGCATCTGCTGCCGGTGGAGTTGCTGATCAATGTAAACACCGGCCATGGCCTGGCCATGGTGTTTTCATTATTGGCAGCGGCCATCACCTGGAATCTCGGCACCTGGTATTTCGGGATCCCGGCATCCAGCTCCCACACCCTGATCGGTTCGATCCTCGGTGTCGGCCTGGCCAATGCCCTGATCAACGATATTCCGCTGGCGGACGGGGTCAACTGGCAGAAGGCTATCGATATCGGCGCCTCGCTGGTGTTCTCGCCCATGGCCGGCTTCCTGGTCGCTGCCCTGGTGTTGATTGGCCTTAAATGGTGGCGTCCGCTGTCCAAGATGCACAAGACGCCGGACCAGCGCCGCAAGCTCGATGACAAGAAACACCCGCCCTTCTGGAACCGCCTGGTACTGGTGATTTCCGCGATGGCCGTGAGTTTCGTGCATGGCTCCAACGACGGCCAGAAAGGTATCGGCCTGATCATGCTGGTGCTGATTGGTATCGTGCCCGCGCAGTTCGTACTCGATCTGGGCAGCACCACTTACCAGATCGAGCGAACCCGCGACGCCACCCTGCACCTCAACCAGTTCTACCAGCGCAACCACGAAACCCTCGGCGAATTCCTTGCCCTGGGCAAAAGTGTCAAAGACGACCTGCCAGGCAAGTTCCGTTGCAACCCGCAACAGACCGAGCCGACCATCACCGCCCTCCTCGGTACATTGAAGGGTGTTTCTGACTACCGTTCCTTGACCTCCGATCAGCGCATTGAAGTACGTCGCTACCTGCTGTGCCTGGACGACACCGCGAAAAAAGTCGGCAAGCTGCCAGGCCTTGATTCCCGCGAGAAGTCGGACCTGGAAAAACTGCGCAAAGACCTGACCGCCACCACCGAATACGCCCCGTTCTGGGTCATCCTCGCCGTGGCCCTGGCCCTCGGCCTGGGCACCATGGTGGGCTGGAAGCGTGTGGTACTGACGATTGGCGAGAAAATCGGCAAGCAGGGCATGACCTATGCCCAGGGCATGTCGGCGCAAATCACCACCGCCACTATGATTGGCTTTGCCAACATCTTTGCCCTGCCGGTGTCCACCACCCACGTGCTGTCTTCGGGTGTGGCCGGGACCATGGTCGCGAACAAGAGCGGCCTGCAAGGCGGCACCGTGAAGACTATCCTGATGGCCTGGGTCCTGACCCTGCCGGCCACGGTGAGCCTGTCGGCCGCACTGTTCTGGCTGGCGTCCAAGGCGCTGGGCAGTTAACCGCCTGCGCAATGAATAAAGGCGTGACCTGCGAGGGTCACGCCTTTTTTAATGGCCAAATTCCAGTCAAAAAAAAGGGCGACCGAAGTCGCCCAAAATGCCTTGCGTGCTCATGTAACCCGGAAAAACCTATGGTTTTTTACGCTTGTTCGCGTCTTTCCAGATAAAAAACCCAAACCCTACAAAAAACAGCACCATGAGGCCGACAGTCAGCACCCCGGCAAAAACCACATTATCGAAAAACATGACCGGCCTCCTGCTCTTGCCTTGTTGCGATAGGGCTAAGTTAACCAAGAAGTCGGGGGGAGAAATTGACGGGGATCAATGTCGCCCGCAACGGGGCGTAAAGAAGGGGAATAACTGACCTGTATCAACAGATTCAGGGCATTTCAGCGCTTTTTCGTTTTGTTTTTCGGCTTTTTCTTGGTTTTGCCCAAGGGCATGGCCTGCTCGAACGCCTGGCGCACGTCATTAAGACGCTTGTCGTTGAGGTCGTGGACCCGTTTGGCCCGTTCGGCATTCAGGTCGATCAGCTTGTCGTCACTCATGGCTTGGCTTACGTGGTGGCTGGCGTGACGCAATAATGCGTCCTGGCCCACCCGGGGGTCAAACCTCGACATCCACCCACAACCCCTGGCGGGGCGCATCCTCGATCAACGGCGCGACCGGCACCGTGTTATCGGCATTCAGTTCGTCACCAGGAACGGCCAGGTGCTGCTCGGGATCTTCATCGGCCTCGCGCCGGCGCTTTTGCTGTTCCTGCTGGCGTCGTTGTTCCTCGCGCAGCATCAGGGTCGATTGCTCGGCGTCGCGGTGCTTGAGGTCGATGGTGCTTTCGTTGGAGCTCGGCTGCGCAGGCACCACCGGTGGAATATCGGGTTTTGGGCGCACGGGGTCGAGTTGCGACGTGACCGGCACAACACTCAAGGGCAAGATCGGTGGCAACATAATTATGGGTCTCCTGTCAGCAGGCTGTCGGCTGCTGTACCAGCGACTTGAGCCTGGGGCCGCCAACTTGTGACCCAGTCGTCAGTCGCCAGTGCCCCGCCACCCGTCGAATCGCCCTCTTTGCGCCCTGCAAGAGGAGTAGTTTTTGTCAGAGTCCTTTGGCTGGGGGCCTTGTTCCGTTAGAATAGTCGGCTTTTTCACGGCGGGAGTCAGGCAGCATGGCGCAGCAGTATCAACCGGGGCAACGCTGGATTAGTGACAGCGAAGCAGAGCTGGGGTTAGGCACCGTTCTGGCACAGGACGGCCGCTTGCTGACCGTGCTCTATCCGGCCACTGGCGACACCCGCCAGTATGCGCTACGGAATGCGCCCCTCACTCGCGTGAGGTTTTCGCCGGGTGACACCATCACCCACTTCGAAGGCTGGAAAATGACCGTGCGCGAGGTCGACGATGTCGACGGCCTGCTGGTCTACCATGGCCTCAATGGGCAGAACGAGCCCGTCACCCTGCCAGAAACCCAACTGTCGAATTTTATCCAGTTCCGCCTCGCCAGCGACCGTCTGTTCGCCGGCCAGATCGACCCGCTGGCCTGGTTCTCCCTGCGCTACCACACCCTGGAACACACCAGCCGCCAATTGCAGTCCTCGCTCTGGGGCCTGGGCGGCGTGCGTGCGCAGCCGATTGCGCACCAATTGCACATTGCCCGCGAAGTCGCCGACCGTATCGCGCCACGGGTACTGCTGGCCGACGAAGTGGGCCTGGGCAAGACCATCGAAGCCGGCCTGGTGATCCATCGCCAGCTGCTGTCCGGCCGCGCCAACCGCGTGCTGATCCTGGTCCCGGAGAACCTGCAGCACCAATGGCTGGTGGAAATGCGCCGGCGTTTCAACCTGCAAGTCGCACTGTTCGACGAAGAGCGGTTTATCGAAAGCGATGCCAGCAACCCGTTTGAAGACACCCAGCTCGCGCTGGTGGCCCTGGAATGGCTGGTGGACGACGAAAAAGCCCAGGACGCGCTGTTTGCCGCCGGCTGGGACTTGATGGTGGTCGACGAAGCGCACCACCTGGTCTGGCACGAAGAAAAAGCCAGTGCTGAATACCAACTGGTCGAACAACTGGCCGAGACCATTCCCGGCGTGCTGCTGCTGACCGCAACCCCGGAACAACTGGGCCAGGACAGCCACTTCGCCCGTCTGCGCCTGCTGGACCCGAACCGTTTCCATGACGTCAAGGCCTTCCGCGCCGAGAGCGAGAACTATCGCCCGGTGGCCGAAGCCGTGCAGGAACTGATGGACAAGGGCCGCCTTTCACCGGCTGCGCACAAGACTATCCAGGGCTTCCTCGGCAACGAAGGCGAAGCCCTGCTGGCCGCCGTCAACGATGGCGACACCCAAGCCAGTGCGCGTCTGGTGCGCGAGCTGCTGGACCGCCATGGCACCGGCCGCGTGCTGTTCCGTAACACCCGCGCCGCCGTGCAAGGCTTCCCCGAGCGCAAGCTGCACGCCTACCCGCTGCCGTGCCCGGACGAATACCTGGAGCTGCCGCTGGGCGAGCATGCCGAGCTGTACCCGGAAGTCAGCTTCCAGTCGCAGCCGGATATAGAAGAAGAAAACCGCTGGTGGCGCTTCGACCCGCGCGTGGAGTGGCTGATCGATCAGCTGAAAATGCTCAAGCGCACCAAGGTCCTGGTGATCTGCGCCCATGCCGAAACCGCCATGGACCTGGAAGACGCCCTGCGCGTACGTTCCGGTATCCCGACCACGGTGTTCCACGAGGGTATGAACATCCTTGAGCGCGACCGCGCCGCCGCCTACTTCGCCGACGAAGAGTTCGGCGCCCAGGTGCTGATCTGTTCGGAAATCGGCAGTGAAGGTCGCAACTTCCAGTTTTCCCACCACCTGGTGCTGTTCGACCTGCCGTCGCACCCGGACTTGCTGGAGCAACGCATCGGCCGTCTGGACCGCATCGGCCAGAAGCATGTGATCGAACTGCACGTGCCGTACCTGGAGACCAGCCCGCAAGAGCGCCTGTTCCAGTGGTACCACGAAGCCTTGAATGCCTTCCTGAATACCTGCCCGACCGGCAACGCCTTGCAGCATCAGTTCGGCCCACGCCTGCTGCCGCTGCTGGAAAATGCCGACGACGGCCAATGGCAAGCCCTGATCGACGAAGCCCGCACCGAGCGCGAGCGCCTGGAAGCCGAGCTGCACACCGGTCGCGACCGCCTGCTGGAGCTCAATTCCGGCGGCGCTGGCGAAGGTGATGCGCTGGTCGAGGATATTCTGGAGCAAGACGATCAGTTCACCCTGCCGATCTACATGGAAACCCTGTTCGATGCGTTTGGCATCGACAGCGAAGACCATTCGGAAAACGCGCTGATCCTCAAGCCCAGCGAAAAAATGCTCGACGCCAGTTTCCCCCTCGGCGACGACGAAGGCGTGACCATCACCTACGACCGCAACCAGGCACTGTCGCGCGAAGACATGCAGTTCATCACCTGGGAGCACCCGATGGTCCAGGGCGGCATGGACCTGGTACTGTCCGGCTCCATGGGCAACACCGCCGTGGCGCTGATCAAGAACAAGGCGCTCAAGCCGGGCACTGTGTTGCTCGAACTGCTCTATGTCAGTGAAGTGGTGGCACCGCGTTCACTGCAACTGGGTCGCTACCTGCCGCCGGCGGCCCTGCGCTGCCTGCTGGATGCCAATGGCAATGACTTGTCGGGCCGGGTGTCTTTCACCACCTTGAACGACCAGCTGGAAAGCGTGCCACGGGCCAGTGCCAATAAGTTCGTGCAGGCCCAGCGCGATCAGCTGACGCCTCGGATCAACGCCGGCGAAGAAAAAATCGCCCCGCGCCATGCCGAACGTGTAGCCGAGGCGCAACGTCGCCTGGCGGCAGACACTGACGAAGAGCTGGCGCGCCTGACCGCCCTGCAAGCCGTCAACCCAAGCGTGCGCGACAGCGAGCTGGTTGCCCTGCGCCAACAGCGCGAGCAAGGCCTGGCCATGCTCGACAAGGCGGCGCTGCGGTTGGAGGCGATTCGGGTGCTGGTCGCCGGTTGATCCGCGCCCTGCCCTGATGAACAAGAAGGCCCGCGCAATGCGGGCCTTTTTTATAGGGTCTTGCGGGCCTCATCGCGGGCAAGCCCGCTCCCACATTTGCAATGCATTCCCCTGTGGGAGCGGGCTTGCCCTAATGCCAGTCAGTTAAGCCTTTTTGTAGGAGCGAGCTTGCTCGCGAAGAACTTGAGAGCGCCGCGTTTACCTAGCAAACACGCGTTATCGTTGACGTCCTTCGCGAGCAAGCTCGCTCCTACAGAAAGCAGAATCCGCTTAACTGACTGGCATTAGGGCTTGCCCGCGATGCAGTCACCTCGGTCTCAAGCTGTCACCGCAGGCCCGGGCACCTCAACCTTCCCCAACCCATCCTTCATCCGCTGGGCATCGCGCACAAAACACCGCGAAGCCTGGAACAGAAACAGCATGGTCAGGAACAACGCCACCGGGATCAGGTACATGGCGTCATGCAGGCCCACGGCCTTGAACGCCTCGGTCATCTGCTCGGCACCCGCCGCGTACATCGCCGCATGGGCAAAGTAATCAGACAGCGCCCCCACCACCACCGGCCCCATGCCGCCACCCAGCAGATACAGGCCGGCGAAGAACAGCGCCATGGCCGTGGCCCGCAGACGCGGTTCCACCACGTCCTGGATCGCCGTGTACACACAGGTGTAGAAGTTATAGGCAAACAACCAGCCCACACTGAACACCGCCACAAACACCCCGATCTCGATCCGCCCGGCGTGCAGGGCCCAGGCCGTGGTCAGCGTGGAGATGATCAGGCTGAACGCGGCAAACAGCAGGCGGCCATTGGCTATGCGCTGGTGAATCTTGTCGGCCACCAGGCCACCCAGGGTCAGGCCGAACAAGCCGGTCACCCCCACAATGACCCCGGTAGCAACCGCCGCCTCCTGCAAGGGCATCAAGAAGTAGCGTTGCAGCATCGGCACCAGGAACGAGTTGCAGGCATAAGTAGCAAAGTTGAAGCACAACCCCGCCAGCACCAGCCACAGGAAGGTCGGCACCGCCAGCACCCGACGGATCGGCCGATCGACCTTCTCCTGGGAGACTTGCACGGTTTCGGCGGCGCCGCGCTTGGGCTCCTTGATGTAGAACATAAATACCGCGAGGATCAGCCCCGGGATGGCCGCAATAAAGAACGGTGCTCGCCAGCTGTCGAACGCCTTGACCATCGCACCGATGGTGAAGAAGGCCAGCAACAGGCCCAGGGGCAGGCCCAGCATGAAAATCCCCATGGCCCGGGCGCGACGGTGGGCCGGGAACAGGTCGCCGATCAGCGAGTTGGCCGCCGGCGCATAGCTGGCTTCGCCAATGCCGATGCCCATGCGCACCAGCAGGAACGTCCAGAAATTGCCAACCATGCCATTGACCGCCGTCAGCGCGCTCCAACTTGCCAGGCCCCAGCCCATCAGCTTGCTGCGCGAGCCGGTATCGGCCAGGCGCCCCAGGGGCAAGCCGGCAATAGCGTAGACGATGGTGAACGCGGTGCCGATAAGGCCGAGCTGGAAGTCACTGAGGTGCCATTCCATGCGGATCGGCTCGATGATGATCGCCGGGATCGTGCGATCAAAAAAGTTGAACAGGTTGGCCAGGAACAGCAGGAACAGAATGCGCCAGGCATTCGCCGCTTGGGTCGAGTTCTGCATGGGTCCGTCTCTTTTATTGTTATAGAGGCTCGATGCCGACGCATCCTGCCCGGAACCTGCAATCTAGTCAGACGCGGCGCGGTTGTCTGTAATGATTCGTAAAGCTGATAGGGCGTAATTTCATCCAGGACAGCAGGATTTCCCCGGCAAAAAAATAAGCACGCGCCCCCCTTCCCAAGCGCCTTGGCAGGCATAGAATAGCGAGCCTTCCGCTGTTCCCCCTTACCTCTTATTGATGACGTGCCATGTCCGATGCCAGTCCGTGTCTGAATTGCGGTGCCTGCTGTTCACACTTTCGCGTGTCTTTCTTTTGGGGCGAATGCGCTTCATCAGGCGGCACCGTGCCCGATGAGCTGGTGACCCAGATCAACCCCACCCGGGTGGCGATGATCGGCACCGACCAAAAACCGGCACGCTGCTGCAGCCTTGAAGGTGAAGTGGGCAGCGCCACGCGCTGTTCGATCTACGAGCAGCGCTCCAGTGTATGCCGGGAGTTCGAGTCGTCGTGGAGCCAGGGCGAGGTGAACGTCGATTGTGACGCCGCACGCGCCGCGTTCGGCCTGGCGCCGCTGGAGCAACCGCCTTACGCGTTTGAGCTGCCCATCAGCGCTTAGCACCATTGGCTATAGCCTGCATGCCAAAATCAAAGTAATCAAAATGCCATTACCCCTTGCGATTCCATTGAGCCCTCTATACTCGACTGCATAGGTCATCGCCGCGCGCCGTGACACGAGATGACTCTGTAACGGGACATGCTATGGAATGGCTAGGCCTGCATTTTTTTACCGCCCTTCCCGAGAGCGGGTATTTGTTACTCGATTGCACCCACAACCCCTTCCTGGTGCTACTGGCGTACCTGGTTGCCTGCGCAGCGGGCTTCGGCACCCTGGACATGGCCGAGCGTGTCGGCCACGTTGACAACCTGACGGCACAGCGCCGCTGGCGCGGGGTCGGTGCCGGTTGCCTGGCCGGCGGGATCTGGTCGGCGCACTTCATCAGCATGCTGGCGTTCCAGGCGCCCATTACCATCCATTACCAATGGTTCCTGACCTTTGCCTCGTTGCTGATCGCACTGATCGCGTCATTGTTCGCCATGCAAACCCTCAGTCATGCCCAACTGCGCATTCACCAGTACTTGGTAGCGGCCATCTGGATGGGCCTGGGCATCGCCCTGATGCATTACGTGGGCATGGCCGCCATGCGCTCCGAGGCCCAGATGTATTTTTCCAGCGGGCTGTTTGGCTTGTCGGTGGCGATCGCCATCGGGGCCAGCCTGGCGGCGCTACTGTTGTCCCAATACCTGCGCAATGGCAGCGGGATGTTCCACCAGTTACTCAAGTACGGTGCCAGCCTGGTGCTCGGCGCCGGTATTATCAGCATGCACTTCACCGGCATGGCCGCCATGCAATTGCTGGTGCCCAGCGGGGCGGTGTCGTCATTGCCAAGCAACAACAACCCGACACAACTGGGCCTGTCGGTGGCCGTCATCACCTTGCTGGTGATCGGCAGCAGCATCAGTGCAGCCCTCGCCGACAAGAAACTGCAGCATAAGGAGCGCGACCTGCGTCGGGTCAATGCCTTGCTTGGCGAGCTGGACCAGGCGCGTGCGTCCCTGCAGCAAGTGGCCCATTACGATGCGTTGACCAGCCTGCTCAATCGCCGGGGTTTCAACCAGGTCTTCGCCGAAAAGCTGGCGCAGAAAACCCAGGCCGGGGGCATGCTGGCCGTGATCTTTCTCGACATCGACCACTTCAAGCGGATCAACGACAGCCTCGGCCACGATGCCGGCGATGAGCTGCTGACGGTGCTGGCCGACCATATCAAGAGTTCGGTCCGCAGCCACAATGATGTGGTGGCGCGGTTTGGCGGCGATGAGTTCTGCATCCTGATCAATATCCATCATCGCGACGAAGCGCGGCACATGGCCCAGCGCATCATGCAGAAAATGAAAGAACCCATCGAGCTGGCCGGCCGGCGCCTGGTAATGACCACCAGCATCGGGATCAGCGTGTTTCCCGAAGACGGGACCAGCTGTGAGGAACTGCTGAAAACCGCCGACCTGGCGCTGTATCAGTCCAAGGATACCGGGCGCAACGGCCTGAACTTCTTCAGCGCCAACCTGAAGACCCGGGCCTTTCTCGAACTGCAGTTGGAAGAGGAACTGCGCCATGCATTGCGCAAGCAAAAAGAACTGACCCTGTACTACCAACCGATTCTTGACCTGCGCAAAGGCAAGGTCACACGGCTCGAAGCCCTGGTGCGCTGGCAACACCCACAACATGGGCTGCTGACGCCCGAGCGGTTTATCGGCATTGCCGAAAACAACGGCCTGGTCGCCGAGCTCGACAACTGGGTACTACGCCAGGCCTGTGCCGACCTGGGCTGGCTGACGGAGCAAGGCCACCCGGACCTGATCATGGCCGTGAACTGTTCGGCCCTGAACCTGGCCCGTGACGAGCTGGCCGATGAAATCGAATACGCCTTGCGCAGCAGTGGCATCGCCGCCAGCCGCCTGGAACTGGAAGTGACGGAAAATGCCTTGATGGGCAATATCAGCAGCACCCTGATCCTGCTGCGGCAAATCCGCGCGCTGGGGGTTGCACTGTCCATCGACGACTTTGGCACCGGCTATTCCTCCCTCTCCTACCTCAAGCGCCTGCCCCTCAATACGCTGAAGATCGACCGTTCATTTATCCAGGACATTCCCAAGTCCACCACCGATATGGAGATTGTCCAGGCGATCATCGGCATGGCCCACACCCTGCACCTGCAGGTCATCTGCGAAGGGGTGCAAACCCTGCAGCAACTGGAGCTATTGAGCAAGTATGGCTGCGATTACGCGCAGGGCTACCTGCTCAGTGCAGCGGTGCCGGCCAGTGAAATCAGCGCCGTGATCATGGCGCTTGACCAGCAGCCCCCACTCCCCCCGATGGACCTGGCGGGAGGCAAGGCCCCATCAGCGGTTGTACATCCCATCCGCTGAAGTCCAAAGACCTTGGCATATCGCCATCATTTTGATTAAAGAACGCCGACAAACGGCCGATTCATGAGAGTCCGGCGTCGCTTTTCCCCAGAAATACTAGGGTTAAGCCTGAGCGCTGAGGCCTAAACGCGCTGTAAAAGTCGCGAACTCTCACTCGGTGATGGCTCTTTAATGCTTTCCAGCCATCCGTCCAGGCACATGGCGCACAATGACTTCTAAAAATAATCCTGTTACCGCGGTATCCGACGTGTTGCTGACAGCTCCTGCGGAAAAACCCTCAGGTTCAAAGTCATTGAACAGTCAACGTGCACTGGGCACCCAGCAATACCTGTACTTCACCGAGACCAACACCGACCGCATCCTCGATAACCTCGACGGCCTGCGCGACATGGTGTTCCCACGTGCGCCGCACCTTGAAGGTGACAGCGAGCAGCGCAGTGAGCAGGAGTTTCCCTCGGTCTGCCTGATCGGCCTGGGGCGCTGTGGGTCCAACATTGCCCTGGATGTGGCGGAGCTGGTGTACAACGCCCGCAAGTTCTATCTGAACGAGTTCAGCACCGAAGACAAATCCTACGTTGAAAAGGGCTACAGCCCAGCCCAGTGGATCCGCAACAACCTGCGCCTGGGTGCCAACAAGGCCAGCAAGCCGGTGTTCCTGGTAGAACCCCTGGTGATGCTTGGCGACCTGGACAAAGACATTGCCGGGCGCATCCGTTTCTCGCGCAAGGGCGAGAAAAGCGGCTTTTTACGCGACTACAGCAAGATGAAGATCATGGACCTGTCGGAAGTGCACGCCGGCGGCGCCGGTAACGCACCGATCCTCGGCCAGTACCTGGCCAAGATCATCCTCAACAAAGACACCCAGCGTTTTTCCAGCCCCGACTGGAAGATGATCCATTCGTACCTGATCGACTCCTGCGGGATCAAGGCCAACCAGTCGCGCCTGTACTTCTCGATCTTCAGCGCCGGCGGCGGCACCGGCTCGGGCATGGCCTCGGAGTTTGGCCTGGCCCAGCAACACTCGTACATGAACAAGACCTTCGACACCAAGCCTGCCGACGAGCACGACAGCAAGAGCGGCCATGCCTTTGTGTTCGAGCCGATCTTCACCAGCGGCATCTGCGTGCTGCCGAATATCTCCGACCACCGCAGCGAAATGTCCGAGGCGCTGCACATCAACGCCGGTCGGCTGCTGTGCAAATACCTGTCGGAGGAATGGGACTTCTCGTACAACTTCGCCAATGAAGACAGCAGCGAGGCCAGCGTCAAGGGCCGCATTCGCCCGTGGAACGCGATGATGCTGATCTCCAACGACATCATGCGTTATGCCGAAGAAAGCGACGACGGCAACATCCAGAATATTGATGTCAATGCCATGGAAAAACACGCCAACCAGTACATCTCACAACAGATATTCAACATTCTGACGGCCCAGGCGGTGACGACCGACTACGACCAGAACTATTTCCGCCGCGCCGGCATCGATATCGGTGAAACCATCCGCCTGGACGCCAACGACCTGTTCATGAGCCTCGCCGGGCCGGTGGCGATTGCCTATGCCGAGTCCGTGGTGCCGGAAACCCCGGCGCCGAGCGGCGACAAATTCAAAGTGTTTGAAAAAGAGCCCCAGCGCCTGAACATCGACGATTTGTTCTTCCGCTCCATCGACCTGCCCCACTTCAACAAGGTCACCCAGGCCATCGAAGGCATCAGCCTGTTGCCGATCGAATCCAAGCGCTACAAGGCGTCCCTGGAGCAGTACAAGAACTCCGGCTATGACGCGGCGGCCCTGCATGACCTGCACTTCTTCAAGAACTGTTCGTCGGTGGTGTCTATCGTCTCCCTGCCCAAGGACTACAAGCTGTCCTATATGGACCTGAACCGGCTCAAGACCCACCTCAACAGCCTGTTCCCCAACACCACCCTCAAGCGCTACGCCCTGGTGATCGGCGCCTCGGCCAACCTGTCGCTGACCACCCTGATCGCCAAGAGCCCGTGCCTGTCGGACGACTTCCTGACGTTGATCGTGGCCTTTATCAAGCGCTGCTTTGCCCGCAACCCGTACCGTTTCGACGACACCCTGGACAACTCGATCCTGGACTTCATCATCCACGAAGACTTCGACGAGGACCGTATCGACGAATTGCTCAACGAATTCGAGAACCCGGCGAAGATCCTCGACACCAACTGGTACGCGATCAAGCCGATGTATGAGAAGAAGTACCGCGAGCTGATCAACGACAAGGAGAAGTTTGTCTCGATCAACGACATTCGCCTGTCGCGGGACTGTGTGAAGAAGGCGATCAAGTACCTGCGTGAGATCTACCGTCACCGGATTGGCAAGACCAAGGTGATCTCGCTGAATAACCATACCGGGAAGACTGCCTAGACCGCGGCGCGTCCATCGCAGGCAAGCCGGCTCCCACATTTTGAATGTATTCACACATCACAATGTGGGAGCTGGCTTGCCTGCGATAGCGGTCTAACCGGCGATCAATATCCCGAACCTTGCCACACCAAGAAACAATTCCCCAGGCGTTCCGCCCCTCGCAAAACTGTTCCCATGACGTTTACGTCACCCTCCCTTGTGACCTTTCTTCACGGCCAGTTGCCATCACGGGCAAAGCGGTTACTCCGCTACACACTTTCAACCGGGAAAAAACCGGCACCATTTAGGTGCAGGCATTTAGTTTGATGCCCTTTCCTGGATCAGAATCCACGGCGAAACCACCACCGCCCACAGGCCCGGATCACGCGCCACCAAGTCCAATGCCCGCGTCGCAGACACTTCGCCAAGGCTCCCCGAGGCCAGCCAGGCGGCCACTTTGTCACGGCTGTCCTCGGCCATGGCCTCGGCCGCTTCGATCAAATCCAGGCCCGCATCGACCCACAATAGGGCACCCTTGGCAAAGAACGGTTCGAGCTCCTTCCAGGAAATTTCCGCGGTTTCGCCGAGCAGCTTGGCATAGAGGGTGCTAGGTTCTTGCGTCATGGGAACTCACCTGAGGAAAAAATCGGCGCAATCATACCGTCGGGACTTCCCCAGAAAAACCCAGTAGCAATTGAGGCACCGATTGAAAGTGTCAGAAATGCCAAGGATTGCCCGAAACTCTGGCATGCACCCGCCGCAATTCTGTCTTTTTCTTTCATTTAAGCGACACACCCGGCGTTTGCCCCCAGCAGCCAGCTTTTCAAGCGATCAACCGGCGCTCTACACTGTACCGGTACAGTTGCCAGGTCGCTGCCGGGGGGATATCCGAGATATCCGATCCGGTTCTGCAGCTCACACGGCCGCTAGAACTATAAAAAATACAACAGTAAGAGTGGAGCACTATGAATAAGGCTACTAAGCAGATTTCCAAACTGTTTGCCGCTATGGTCCTGGCTGGGGTTGCCGGCCATTCGTTCGCAGCTGACACCATCAAGATCGGTATTGCCGGCCCTAAAACCGGCCCTGTGACCCAGTACGGCGACATGCAGTTCATGGGCGCCAAGCAAGCCATCAAAGACATCAACGCCAAAGGTGGTGTCGACGGCAAGATGCTCGAAGCCAAGGAATACGACGACGCTTGCGACCCTAAACAAGCCGTTGCCGTCGCCAACAAAGTGGTCAACGACGGCGTCAAGTTCGTGGTCGGCCACCTCTGCTCCAGCTCCACTCAACCGGCAACCGACATCTACGAAGACGAAGGCGTGATCATGATCACCCCGGCGGCCACCAGCCCGGATATCACCTCCCGTGGCTACAAGCTGATCTTCCGCACCATCGGCCTGGACAGCGCCCAAGGCCCTGCGGCCGGCAACTACATCGCCGACCACGTCAAGCCGAAGGTCGTCGCCGTGCTGCACGACAAGCAGCAATACGGTGAAGGCATCGCCACCGCCGTTAAACAGACCCTTGAGAAGAAAGGCACCAAGGTTGCCGTGTTTGAAGGCCTGAACGCCGGCGACAAGGACTTCTCCTCGATTATCCAGAAGCTCAAGCAAGCCAACGTCGACTTCGTCTACTACGGCGGCTACCACCCGGAACTGGGCCTGATCCTGCGCCAGGCCCAGGAAAAAGGCCTGAAAGCCAAGTTCATGGGCCCGGAAGGCGTGGGTAACGACTCCATCTCGCAAATCGCCCAGAAAGCCTCCGAAGGCCTGCTGGTCACCCTGCCGAAATCCTTCGACGCCGACCCTGCGAACAAGGCCATCGTCGATGCACTTAAGGCTGACGGCAAAGACCCAAGCGGCCCGTTCGTGTTCCCGGCCTACTCGGCGGTTGAAATCATCGCCGGCGGCATCGCTGCTGCCAAAAGCGAAGACACCACCAAAGTGGCCGAGGCCATCCACGCGGGTACCTTCAAGACCCCGACCGGCGACCTGAGCTTCGATAAGAACGGCGACCTGAAAGACTTCAAGTTCGTGGTCTACGAATGGCACTTCGGCCAACCAAAAACCGAAGTATCCCCTCAGTAAGCCAGGCGTTACTGGACAACAAGCCCACTGTGCAAGCAGTGGGTTTTGTTTTACGAGGTTTATGGGCCACGCACCCGCGATCCGGGCGCTGGCTCACCTGAAAATCTTAAAACCGTCACCAGCGGTTCGCTGGCAAATGCTTGGTGCAAATGTGCTCACAGAACACAGCACCGGGCGGGAAGATGACTCCACCAGTGAAATGCGTATCGGGTTTTTAGGAGCGCTGTAATGCCTGAGATCTATCATTTTTTCCAACAGCTGGTTAATGGCCTGACCATTGGCAGCACCTACGCCTTGATAGCCATTGGCTACACAATGGTTTACGGCATTATTGGAATGATCAACTTCGCCCACGGCGAGGTGTACATGATTGGCTCCTACGTGGCGTTCATCGCCATTGCCGGGCTGGCCATGATGGGTATCCACTCCCTGCCGCTGTTGATGACTGCCGCATTCCTTGCGTCAATCGTCGTAACCAGTGCCTACGGCTACAGTATCGAACGTGTTGCGTACCGCCCCTTGCGTGGCAGCAACCGCCTGATCCCGTTGATTTCCGCCATCGGCATGTCGATTTTCCTGCAGAACACCGTATTGCTGTCCCAGGACTCCAAGGACAAGTCCATTCCCAACCTGATCCCGGGGAGCTTTTCCTTCGGTCCAGGCGGTGCAGAAGAAGTGCTGATTTCCTACATGCAGATCCTGGTCTTCGTCGTCACCCTGGTGGCCATGCTGGGCCTGACCCTGTTCATCTCCCGCTCCCGTCTGGGGCGCGCCTGCCGGGCCTGCGCCGAAGACATCAAGATGGCCAACCTGCTGGGCATCAACACCAACAACATCATTGCCCTGACCTTCGTGATCGGCGCTGCATTGGCGGCCGTCGCGGCGGTGCTGCTGAGCATGCAGTATGGCGTGATCAACCCCAACGCCGGTTTCCTGGTGGGGCTCAAAGCCTTCACTGCGGCGGTCCTGGGCGGCATCGGCAGTATTCCGGGCGCCATGCTCGGCGGGCTGGTGCTGGGTGTGGCCGAAGCGTTTGGTGCCGATATCTTCGGCGACCAGTACAAGGACGTCGTGGCCTTCGGCCTATTGGTTCTGGTGCTGTTATTCCGGCCGACCGGCATCCTGGGCCGTCCGGAGGTTGAGAAAGTATGAGCAGATATCTTAAATCGGCGTTTTTCAGCGCCTTGCTGGTATGGGCCGTGGCCTTTCCGGTACTCGGGCTCAAGTTGAGCATTGTCGGGATCAACCTTGAAGTACACGGCACCGGGCCGGTGACGCTGACCATCATTGCCCTGTGTTCGGTGCTGATGTTCCTGCGGGTGCTGTTCACCCAGCAGGTCGGGGCGCTGCTCAAGTCCAACCGTGGCCCGCTGGTCTCGCCCAAGGTCAGCCAGTTCCTGACCCTGCCGCGCACCCAGCGCTACATCATCATCGGCCTGATCGTGGCCGCGTTGATCTGGCCATTCTTCGGCTCCCGTGGCGCGGTGGATATTGCCACCCTGATCCTGATCTACGTGCTGCTGGGCCTGGGCCTGAACATCGTGGTCGGCCTCGCGGGCCTGCTCGACCTGGGTTATGTGGGCTTCTACGCAGTGGGCGCCTACACCTACGCGCTGCTCTCGCACTACCTGGGCTGGAGCTTCTGGATCTGCCTGCCTCTGGCCGGCATGGCGGCGGCCACCTTCGGCTTCCTGCTGGGCTTCCCGGTGTTGCGCCTGCGCGGTGACTACCTGGCCATCGTGACCCTGGGTTTTGGTGAGATCATCCGTCTGTTCCTGCGTAACCTCACCGATATCACCGGCGGCCCCAACGGCATCAGCAGCATTCCCAAGCCAACGTTCTTCGGCTTGTCGTTTGATCGCTCCGCTGCCGAAGGCATGCAGACCTTCCACGAGTACTTCGGGATTGCCTACAACCCGGTGAGCAAGGTGGTGTTCCTGTACCTGGTCGCCCTGTTGCTGGCTTTGGCCGCGCTGTTCGTGATCAACCGCCTGCTGCGCATGCCAATCGGGCGTGCCTGGGAAGCGCTGCGTGAAGACGAAATCGCCTGCCGTGCGCTGGGCCTGAACCCGACCATCATCAAGCTCTCCGCCTTCACCCTGGGCGCCGCGTTCGCCGGTTTTGCCGGCAGCTTCTTTGCCGCTCGCCAAGGCCTGGTGACACCGGAGTCGTTCACCTTCATCGAGTCGGCAATCATCCTTGCCATCGTGGTGCTGGGTGGCATGGGCTCGCAGCTGGGCGTGATCCTCGCGGCCATCGTGATGATCCTGCTGCCGGAACTGATGCGTGAATTCAGCGAGTACCGCATGTTGATGTTCGGCGCCATGATGGTGCTGATGATGATCTGGCGCCCTCAAGGCCTGCTGCCCATGCAACGTCCACATATGGAGCTGCGCAAATGAGCCGCGAGATCCTGAAAGTCGAAAACCTGAGCATGCGCTTCGGCGGCTTGCTGGCGGTCAATGGCGTCGCCCTGACCGTCAAAGAAAAACAAGTGGTCGCCTTGATCGGCCCCAACGGCGCCGGCAAGACCACGGTGTTCAACTGCCTGACCGGCTTCTACAAGCCGGCCGGTGGCAGCATCCTGCTGGACGGCCAGCCGATCCAGGGCCTGGCCGGTCACGAGATCGCCCGCAAGGGCGTGGTGCGGACCTTCCAGAACGTGCGGTTGTTCAAGGACATGACCGCCGTGGAAAACCTGCTGATCGCCCAGCACCGGCACCTGAACACCAACTTCTTCGCGGGCCTGTTCAAGACCCCGGCGTTCCGCAAGAGCGAGCGCGAGGCCATGGAGTACGCCGCGTACTGGCTGGACAAGGTCAACCTGACCGAGTTTGCCAACCGCCCGGCCGGCACCCTGGCCTATGGTCAGCAACGTCGCCTGGAAATCGCCCGCTGCATGATGACCCGCCCGCGGATCCTGATGCTCGACGAACCGGCTGCGGGCCTCAACCCCAAGGAAACCGAAGACCTCAAGGCGTTGATCGGGGTGCTGCGTGAAGAAAACAACGCCACCGTGCTGCTGATCGAACACGACATGAAACTGGTCATGAGCATTTCCGACCATATCGTCGTGATCAACCAGGGCACGCCATTGGCCAACGGGACGCCGGAGCAGATCCGCGACAACCCGCAAGTGATCAAAGCCTATTTGGGGGAAGCGTAAATGCTGCAATTTGAAAACGTTTCCACTTTCTACGGCAAGATCCAGGCCCTGCACGACGTCAACGTCGAAGTGCGCCAGGGCGAGATCGTCACCCTGATCGGAGCCAACGGTGCCGGCAAATCCACCTTGCTGATGACCCTGTGCGGTTCGCCCCAGGCACACAGCGGCAGCATCCGCTACATGGGTGAGGAACTGGTGGGCCAGCACTCGGCGGCGATCATGCGCAAGAGCATTGCCGTGGTCCCGGAAGGCCGTCGGGTGTTTGCCCGCCTGACCGTGGAAGAAAACCTGGCCATGGGCGGGTTCTTTACCGACAAGGGTGACTACCAGGAGCAGATGGACAAGGTGCTGCACCTGTTCCCTCGGCTCAAGGAGCGCTTCAGCCAGCGCGGCGGCACCATGTCCGGTGGCGAACAGCAAATGCTCGCCATCGGTCGTGCGCTGATGAGCAAGCCCAAGCTGCTGTTGCTGGACGAGCCTTCCCTGGGCCTGGCGCCGATCATCATCCAGCAGATTTTCGATATCATCGAGCAACTGCGCAAGGACGGTGTGACGGTGTTTTTGGTGGAACAGAACGCCAACCAGGCGTTGAAAATTGCCGACCGCGCCTATGTACTGGAAAACGGCCGGGTAGTGATGCAGGGCAGCGGCGAACAACTGCTGACCGACCCGAAAGTGCGCGAGGCGTACCTGGGCGGCTAATAACGGTTGCTAACTAAATGTGTGTGCGAGCTTGTGTGGGAGTGGGCTTGCCCGCGATGGCTGTGGGTCAGTTAATGCAACTCTGACTGAAACACCGCC